>JANLZT010000545.1:0-3740 GCA_031366465.1 Betaproteobacteria bacterium
TCTCCTGGGGGTCGGGGGAGGGCGCAGTAGAGGGCAGGGCGGGGGCGGCGTCAAGCCTGGGCGCCGGATCGAGCTTGCCGGTGCAATCCGGCTTGCCGCAGCGCTGCAATGCAGCCTCCATCGCCGGGCGTTCGCCGCCGCTCGATCATTGGCACGAGGCGGCCGGCGATGAAAGCCCCCTACCATCCAGGCGCCGCGACCAGGCAGTCGAGCCTGGCCGGCAAAGCAGCGGGGAGGCGCGCGCATGGCCAGCGCAGGGCACGAGTGGATCTTCATCAGCTACCGGCGCGACGACACGGCCGCCGAGGCCGAGTGGCTGGCGGCGCAATTGCGCCATCGGATCTGCGGTGGCGCGGTGTTTTTCGACAAGGATCGGATCGAGTTTGGCCAGGACTTCGCCCGCTTGCTGGCCGGCCGGGTCGAGGCCGCGCGCATCGTACTGGTGATGATCGGCCCCGACTGGCTGGCCTGCTTGAAGAGCCGCCGCGTGCCGGCCGCCGGCCAGGCGGTGGCCGCGCCCGACTACGTGCACCTCGAGATCACCGGCGCGCTGCAGCGGCTGGGCCAGGGTTGCGAGGTGATCCCGGTGCTGTGCCGCCGCGCTGGCCGGGACAGCCGCATGCCCGATGCGCCGGCGCTGACAGCGGCTGACTTTGCCGATCTGGGCGGCTTGTCCACCCTGCACGGGCCGAGCGGGCTGGACCTGGCCGATGCGGGCCAGGCGGAACTGTTAGCCGATGGCCTGGCCAAACGGATCGACTCGATCCTCGACGCGCTGCCCGAAGGCGCGCTCTCACGCTCGGCCGCTGTCAACGCTTTCCGCAGCCAGGCCACCGAGATCCTGCAGCGCGACACCCTGGGCGATGTCGCCCGGGTCTGGCAGGACAAAGGCATCGACGCGCTGATCGGCCAATCCGCCTGCCAGGCCATCGTCGAGTTTGGCAACGGCCTGGCCGAGTGGCGGCAGGACCGCGGCGGCGCCCGTTTCAAGCCCGAGCAGGCGCGTGCCATCCGCGCGGCTTGCAGTGATCTGCTCAGCGGCCTGCTGGGCTGCGCCATCGACCGGGTGCAGGCGCAGCGGGCGGTGGCGGCCGGCAGCGCCATGCCCACCTTCTCGGCAGGCCTGTCGGGCGCCGCCAACCGGGTCGGCCAGGGCAAGACGGCCCGGGTCGGCGATGAGCCCGAGGCCGAAGACTTCATGGTGCGGCGTCAGGTGCTGGTGGGTGACCGCAACAAGCCCGATCCCGGGCCGCTGTCGCAGCAGAAGGCGGTGCTGGAAGTCAGGCTGCACAACCTGGCCCGGGGTGAGAAGCGCCGCGATCTGTCGCCCGGCCAAAAAAGCGATCTGCCCACGCTGCTGCAGCAGCAGGCCTCGCAACGCGACGGCCCCTATGTGCTCACCACCGAGGCGGCCACCGAGGCCCGGCTGCAAGAGTTGCGCGCGCTGGCCGCTGAGTTCAATGCCCAGGCCCTGGCCTACACCGGTGGCGACGCCAGCGCACCCAGCCTGTGCCTGGGTGACCAGCGGGCGCTGCGGGTGGCGATCAATAGCTGCCAGCGCTACATCAAGGAGATCCAATGATTCCCGACTACCCGCTCGACCAGGACCTGATGCTGGCCCGCCAGGGCCACCTGCCCGCCTCGGTGCACCGCTTCGACAAAGACGCTGCGGTGGCGCTGCGCGCGGCCGAGGCCTGCGGCCGGCCGCTGCTGATCCGTGGCAAGCCCGGCGTCGGCAAGAGCCAGACCGCGCGCGCCGCTGCAGTGGCTGTGGGGCGGCCGTTTCTGTCGGTGGTGATCGATGGCCGCAGCGAGGCACAGGATTTGATGTGGCGCTTTGACGCGGTGCGCCGCCTGGCCGATGCCCAGGCGCTGCGGCGGGGTGCCGAGGCCAAGCCGGAAGACGCCTATGTGCGGCCCGAGGCCCTGTGGTGGGCCTACGACTGGGCGGGCGCGCTGCAGTGGCAAGCGTCCTCCGGCCAGGCCGAGCGGCCACCCGCCGAGGCGCCAGCGGGCTGGGCAGCGGGGGCGGACCGGGCGGTGCTGCTGATCGACGAGATCGACAAGGCCGACCCTGACTTGCCCAACGCCCTGCTCGACGTGCTGGCCAACAACGGCTTCCAGATGCCATTCGGCCGGGGTGAGGTGCATTGCGCGCCCGAGGCCCGGCCGCTGATCGTCATCACCACCAATGACGAGCGTGAGCTGCCGGCCGCCTTTTTGCGCCGCTGCCTGGTGCTGACGCTGGAGCTGCCCGAGGACGAGAAGCGCTTTTGCGCCTACCTGCAAGCGATGGGCGGGCGCCACCAGGCCTTGCGGCAGCTCACCGACCCCGGCTTCCATTGCCAGGTGCTGGCCGAAGCGGCCCAGCGCCTCTGGGCTGCCCGCAATGCGCCCGGTGGGGAGGCTGACTACCAGCCGGGCCTGGCCGAATACCTGGACCTGGTCACCGCGCTTGCGCGCCTGTACCGCAAGGATGGCGAGCAACTGCCGCAGCTGGAGGCCCTGGCCGGCCTGACCTACCGCAAGCGCTGAGCGGCCCCGATTGCCACCCGACACATCGACCAGCGCTGCCTGCTGAACCGCATGGGATCCCCGAGCATCTTTGACGCGGACTGGCTGCAGGTGCGCGCCCAGTTGCAGCCCGACGAATGGGACGCTGCCGCTCTGCTGTTCGGCCTGCCGGTGGGTGCTGCGCAGCGGGTGCGTGACGAGCCGCGCGGGCCAGAGTCCAAAGACGACCGCAAGCCACCGCCACCACCGCCGCCGCCGCCCGAACCGGCTGCCGAGGCCACCGCCCCGCTGCTGTGGCGCGTCACCGAGCAGCGCGATGACACAGCCGCTGCCACCCAGCCGCCGTGGTGGTCGTCCACCCCGGGCGCCAGCCCGGGCGACTACCTGGCGCCAGCAGACTGGCTGCGGCCCCGGGTGCGGCCACTGATCCCGCTGGCGCGCTGGCATTCGTTTCTCAAGCAAGCGCTGGCCCGGCCGGTGGCTGGCCGCGAACTCGACGCGGCAGCCCTGGTCGACCGCCTGGCGCGGCGGCAGGCGCTGCGGCGCGTGCCGATGCGCACCGCGCTGCGCTGGCCTCGCCAATTGCACTTGGTCAGCGCCACGCCCGACCGCCTTGGGCCCCTGGCCCATGACCTGGCCCGGCTGGACCGCGCCACCGGCCAACTGCTGGGCACGCGGGTGCAGCGTTGGCCTGTCAATGACGCGGTCGATGCCGGCGCGGCGCTGGCGGCCCTGCGTGGCCAGGCCTGCCTGGTGCTGGCCGACGCCGGCCTGGCCGGTGGCACGCCGGGCGAGCAGGCCGCTTGGGCTCACGCCATGCCCAAGCCCGTCGGCACCGCCCAGCCGCCGGTGCTGGTCTTGCCGGCAGCCTTGCGGCTGGGTGACCGCCGGGCGGCTGCGGCCTGGATCGACCGCTGCCAGGCCGCGTTGCTGGGCGACCAGCAGGCCCTGCGCCGGCTGGATCGGCGCCGCCTGCAGGCCGCTGCCGGCGTGGCTGGCGAGCCGGCGGCGCCGCAGCGCGAGGCCGCCCCTCATGCGGCTGCCGTTCGCGCCTTGCGCGCCAGCCTGCTGGGCAACAGCTGGGTCGATGTCGATCTGCTGCGCGCGCTGCGCCGCTGCCTGGCTGCGGCAGGCCTGGCGGCTGACCTGGCCACCGAAGTCGAGGTCTGGAACGATGCCGCGGTCGGCAGCGACGACCTGGCCTGCACGCTGCTGCCCGAGGCGCA
>JANLZT010000574.1:0-2023 GCA_031366465.1 Betaproteobacteria bacterium
GGGCCTGGGCGGCCTGCACCCGGTCTCGCGCACGATGGAGCGCATCGAGGCGATCTTCGGGTCGATGGGTTTCGACGTCGCCGATGGCCCAGAGATCGAAACCGACTGGATGAGTTTCACCGCGCTGAACAACCCCGAGAACCACCCCGCGCGGTCGATGCAGGACACCTTTTACGTCGACATGAAGGACGAGGCCGGCCACTGGCTGAACCTGCGGCCGCACACCTCGCCGATGCAGGTGCGCTATGCGCGGGCCCATGCGGCGCGGTATGCGGGCGAGCTTGCCAACAACCAGCCCATCCCTGAGATCCGCGTGATCGCGCCGGGCCGCACCTACCGGGTGGACAGCGATGCCACGCATTCGCCGATGTTCCACCAGTGTGAGGGGCTTTGGATTGGCGAGAACGTCAGCTTCAAGGACCTGAAGGTGGTGTTCACCGATTTCTGTCGCCGTTTCTTCGAGAGCGATGAGTTGCAACTGCGCTTTCGGCCCAGCTTCTTCCCCTTCACCGAGCCCTCGGCCGAGATCGACATCGCCTTTGCCAGCGGCCCGCTCAAGGGCCAATGGCTGGAGGTGGCCGGCTCGGGCCAGGTGCATCCGACTGTGGTGCGCAATTTCGGGCTCGACCCCGAGCGCCACATCGGCTTTGCCTTTGGCATGGGCCCCGACCGGCTGACCATGTTGCGTTACGGCGTGAATGACCTGCGGCAGTTTTTTGACGGCGACCTGCGGTTTTTGCAGCAGTTCCGTTGATGCCCCCGCATACGCCCTTCACGACCGCTACCGAAGCTGACCATGCAATTCCCTGAATCCTGGCTGCGCGAGTTCTGCAACCCGCCGATCAACACCACCGAGTTGGCCAGCCTGCTGACGATGGCCGGCCTGGAGGTGGAGGGCCTGTCGCCCGCCGCGCCGCCTTTTACCGGCGTGGTGGTCGGCGAGATCATCGAGGCCGAGCCCCATCCCAATGCCGACCGCCTGCGAGTGTGTCGGGTGGACGCCGGCCTGCACTCGCCCGGCGGCCTGCTGCAGATCGTCTGCGGCGCGCCCAATGCCCGGGTGGGCATCAAAGTGGCGTTGGCCCTGGTGGGCGCCGAGTTGCCGCCGGCGGGTGGTGGCAACGACGGCGGCGATGGCCAGCCCGTCCGCCTGCCGTTCAACATCAAGCTGGGCCAACTGCGCGGAGTGGAGAGCCAGGGCATGCTGTGCTCGGCCCGCGAGCTCAAGCTCAGTGAGGACCATGGCGGCTTGCTGGAGCTGCCGGCCGACAGCCTGGTGGGCGTCGATGTGCGCAAGCTGCTGAATCTGGACGACACGCTGTACACCCTCCAGCACACGCCCAACCTCGCGCACGGCCTGAGCGTCTACGGCATTGCCAGGGAGCTGGCGGCGCTGCCCGGCGCGCCGCTCAACACCCCAGCCTTCCCGCCGGTGGCTGTGGCCCATGCCCAGACCCTGCCGGTCAAGGTCGAGGCCGCTGACCTGTGCGGCCGCTTCTCGGGCCGGGTGCTGCGCGGTGTCGATACCAAAGCCAAGACCCCCGCCTGGATGGTGGACAGGCTGGCGCGCTGCGGCCAGCGCCCGGTCAGCGCGCTGGTCGACATCTCCAACTATGTGATGTTCGAGTACGGCCGGCCATCGCACATCTTCGACCTGGACAAGATCCATGACGGCCTGGTGGTGCGCTGGGGCCGGCCGGGCGAGTCGCTCAAGCTGCTGAACGGCAACACCATCGCGATCGACGCCCAGGTCGGCGTGATCGCCGACGCCCAGGGCGTCGAATCACTGGCCGGCATCATGGGCGGCGATGCCACGGCGGTCAGCGGCGACACGCGCAACGTCTACGTCGAGGCCGCCTTCTGGTGGCCCGAGGCTGTGCAAGGCCGCTCGCGCCGCTACAACTTCAACACCGACGCCGGCCACCGCTTCGAGCGCGGTGTCGATCCGGCTCAGACGGTCGAACACATCGAGCACATCACCCAGCTGATTCTCGACATCTGCGGCGGCGAGGCCGGGCCGATG
>JANLZT010000594.1:0-9636 GCA_031366465.1 Betaproteobacteria bacterium
CAGGGGGCGTCGATTGCCAGCGTGGCAATGCTGCCGGCGCTGTTCCTGGCCTATCTGCAGCGCTGGCACCAGGGCCGCATCCCGTACACCTACCAGGACCAGGCGATGGACCCGGCGGTTGCCCGCGCCATCTGCAATGCGGCCGACCCGGTGGCGGCCTTTTGCGCCGACCCGCCGCTGTGGGGCCCGCTGGCCGGCGATGCGCGGCTGGTGGCCGCGCTGCGGGCTGCGGCGGCGCGGGTCGATCAATTCGTCCAAGGGCATTCAGCAACATGAACCTCCCCCAAGCCGCCGGCCGCCTGGCCGGCAAACACGCCTTGCTGACCGGTGCCGGCGGTGGCATCGGCCTGGCCGTGGCCCGTGCCTACCTGGCCCAGGGTGCGCGCTGCACGGTGGTGGACCTGGCGCCGGCACCATCCAGCGTGTATGCCGAGGCCATCGCCGGCTTCGAGGATCAGGCCCAGTACCTGGCCGCCGACATCACCCAACTGGCCCAGATCGACGCGCTGATCGCCGCCGCCGAGGCAAAGTTCGGTGCCATCGATGTGCTCTACAACAACGCCGCGGTGTTCGACATGGCGCCGCTGCTCGACAGCAGCGAGGCCAGTTTCGACAAGCTGTTTGCGGTCAACGTCAAGGGCCTGTTCTTCACGATGCAAAAGGTGCTGGCGCGCATGGTGGCCCAGGGCCGGCGCGGCGCGGTTGTCAACATGGCCAGCCAGGCCGGCCGGCGCGGCGAGGCCCTGGTCTCGCACTACTGCGCCACCAAGGCTGCGGTGATCAGCTACACCCAAAGCGCGGCGCTGGCGATGGCGCCGCACCGGATCCGCGTCAATGCGATCTCGCCAGGGGTGATCGACACGCCGATGTGGGCGCATGTCGATGCGTTGTTTGCAAAGTACGAGAACCTGCCGCTGGGCGAGAAAAAGCGGCAGGTGGGCCTGGCGGTGCCGCTGGGGTATATGGGCGCGCCCGATGACATCAGCGGCGCGGCGGTGTTTCTGGCCAGCGATGAGGCCAGCTACATCACCGCGCAGACGCTGAACGTGGACGGCGGCGCGGTGATGAGCTGAGGCCATGCACTGAGGCCGTCCGGTCACAATCCCCCATGCCCGCCAAGCAGTCACCCCGCCAGCGCCAGCCCGAGCTGGAGCGCGATTTCACGCGCAACCCGGCGTTGGGCTACGAGGCGCCCGAGGACGTGGGTTTTGTGCGCTGCCTGGCGCATGGTTTCCCCACGCCGCTGGCGCGCTGGCACCACCATGACGAGTACGAGCTGCACCTGATCGTGGCCACCTCGGGCAAGGCCTTTGTGGGCGACTGGATCGGGCCCTTCAGCCCAGGCCACCTGGTGCTGGTGGGTCCGCGGCTGCCGCACAACTGGGTCTCGATGGACCTGGACGCGCAAGGCGTGGCCCAGCGCGACCTGGTGATCCAGTTTGCCCATGGCCCGATAGCGGCCGCCGCTCAACATCTGCCCGAGCTGGCCGAGGCCCTGCCGCTGCTGGACCGGGCCCGCCACGGCATTGAGTTTTTTGGCCTGGGTGACCGCGCAGCCCAGCATTGGCAGCAGGTCAAGGCCAGCCGGGGCCTGCGGCGGCTGGTGGCGTTTTGTGACTACCTGGCCGACCTGGCGCGCTGCACCGACTATCGGCTGCTCTCCGCGGTGCAGATGCAGGCCGCCGATGACGATGCGGAGCTGGACCAGATCAATGCCATCGTCAACCGCCTGACCAGCGACGTGGCCCAGCCCCTGGTGGCGGCCGAGGTGGCGGCCGGCCTGGGCATGAGCGAGAGCCGTTTCTCGCGTTTTTTTCGCCGCGCCACCGGCAACACCTTCACCGATTTTGTCAACCGGGTGCGCATCAACCGCGCCTGCCAGTTGCTGATGGAAAGCGACCGCGCGGTGGGCCACATCTGCTACGAGGTGGGTTTCAACAACCTGGCCAACTTCAACCGGCGCTTTCTGGAGATCAAGGGCCTGACGCCGACCGAGTTCCGGCGCCAGGCCGAAAGCCGGTTCAGCGGCGCGTCGGTTTGAGGGATTGACACAAACGCGGGGCGCCGCGCCTCGCTCAATGACCGTCGTCAGACCAATGCGGCGGGTCGGTGGCCAACTTCTTCACCCCGAAGCTGTCGCCCAGGGCCAGCAAGACCGGGTTGGTGGCATTGGCGGGCTGCGGCAGGGATACCGACTGGCCGGCGCCGTTCTTGACCTTGAGCGTGCCGGCCCAGGTGATGGTCATGTCCACCGCCAGGCCCAGGATGTGGCGCGATGTCAGCGAGGGCGGGAAGACGATGCCAAACAAATCCAGCATCTCCTGGGCAGCGGCGCGCGAGGTGGCGTCATCGCCGTGGTCCCAGACGATGTTGCAGTCGGCATCCGCTGGCATCAGCGCGGCGGCGGTGACACCCTGGCTGACCACCCAGCTGCCGTTCATCAAATAGGCGCGGGTCTTGTTGCGCCGGGTGGCGCTGACGGTGACCGACGCCCCGCCGGCCTTGAGCGCGGCGATGAAGTTGGCCACCTTGGCCGCAAACGGCGCCTCGAGTGCCGACACCAGCTCGCTGTTGGGAAACTGGGCCTGGTGGGCCTGCCACCAGTCGGCGCCGCTCAAGCGGGCCGCCACCCCCGGCACCCCGGTGGCGCTGAGCACCCGCCAACTGCGGCCGCCGGGATCGATGCGGCCGTCACCGCTGGCCAGCCGCACCCGGCGCACCTGGAAGCGCCGGATGGCCTCGAACAGCGCGGCGCTGGGTTTGCCGTCCAGCGCCAGCGCCGGCACGGCCAGCGCCACAGCATGCACATTGAGCAAGGCCTGGACGCTGCGCACGTCGGCCTCGCTGTTGACACCATGGTCGCCGACGGACTTTGCGATGTTGCTCATGTTGGGCCTCCTGGGGGTGAAACGGGGTTGCGCTTACTCGATGCGGTCCTGGTAGGGCTTGAGCGCGGCCAGGGCCTCAGGATGCTGGGCAAAGCGCTTGCGCAGCGCCGCCAGGGCCTGGTCGCTGCCCTTGCAGGCCTTGGCTAGCGCGGCCTTCAAGAAGGCCGCCCGCTGCTGGTCATAGGGCTCCTCGCCGCGCAGATGGTCGCACTCGTCGCGCCGCTGCTGGAAGGCGATGATGGCCTGGGGCAGGGGGGCGGTGGCGGTGGCGGCGCTGCCAGCCGGGCTGGCGGTGGCGGCCTGGGGCAGGGCCATTGGGACCGAGGCGACTGCGTCGGCCTGTGGGGCTGACGGCGGCGCCGTGGCGGCTGGGGCCGCTGTCGATGTCGATGGCGGGATGGGGGACGCCGCATCGGCTGGGACCGTGCTTGCTGGGGCGGGTGCCTGCGGGCTGGGGTCGGGCCGCTGGCAGCCGGCCAGCGCAGCCACCCAGCAGGCCATGGCCAGGCCCAGTCCGAATGCCTGCGCGCGCGCGGTGCTTGAGCGCCGTCTTGCCGTCAGGGGATGCGCGTCGGGGGCGATCAGGGCCATGGATCGACTGTAAGCGCAGCTTTGGGCGGGGCCGGGGCCGGCGTCCTCTGGCTTGACCACGATCCTGGGTGCCGGCCAAGGTGCGGCCCAGCCGTGGTGGCCTGGCTCGGCGGGTGACGGCGCGCGATCAGATCGGCCAGGGCGGTGCCGGATTGGCGTCGCCTGCGGTGGCGCGTGCGATGGCGCTTGCGGGGGGTGATCCCTGAGCCTGATGTGCGCCATGGGCGGCGTGGTCGATCAAGGCAGCGCCCAGCGCCTGGCGGTAGCGCAGCATCACCGCCGGGTCGGACACACCCAGCCACGCCGCCACGCTGTCGGCATCGTGGCCGTGCACCAATTGGCGCAGCGCAAAGCTGTGGCGCAGGCGGAACGACCCCCCGGGCGCGCTGGCCAAGCCGGCCTCAGCCAGGCAGCGGCGCACCGATTCGTATTGCGCCACCTTGCCCCAGGGCTTGCCGCTGTGGGTGGACGGGAACAGCCACGGCCCGGACAACTGTTGGCCCAATCGCTGTGCCAGCCAATGCTGCAGCAGTGGTGCGGCCCAAGCGGCCACCCGGGCCCGGTAGGCCGGGGCGTTGCCGTTGCCCGGCACCGTCAACTGCCAGCCTGTGCCAGAGGGCGGGGCGGCGGTGCTGCCTGGATCGGCCGGGACGGCAGGATCAGCCAGATCAACCGAGCCGACCAGACCGGCCGGATCGCCGGCTGGCAGCACATCGGCCAGGCGCAGCGCTCGCAGGTCACCTGGGCCGATGCCGGCGCCCAGTTGGAGCGCCAAGGCGGCGTGGTCGCGCGCGGTCTGCCAACGGCGCGGTGCGGGGGCTGGGGCCTGTCCGCTTGGCAAACCACCTTGCAGCCAGGCGATCAGGGCTTCTGCCGCCTCGGCGCCCAGGCTGTCTGGTGCATCGGCCACTGCGTTGGCAAGCCCTGGTTGCGCGGCCAGGTGCGCCGCTGACCAGGCCAGCGCGGCGGCGCTGCGATGACGGTGCAGCGGGTGGCTGGGCGCGATCGCCACAGCCAGCGGGTCCTTGCATGCCAGGTCATGGGTTTGCACCCGGCGCACCAGGCTCAACAAGCGCAGGCGGTAGCGCGGCGTCAGCGCCTGGCCCGGCCCGGCCATGCCCTGCCGGCTGTCCAGATAGCGCTGCAGTTGGCTGGCGTCCATGGCCTGCAGCGGCAGGCCGGGGTCTTGTGCAGCACACCATTCGGCCAGCGCCAGCCACATGGCCCGGTAGACCGTGATGGAGGCCTCACGCCGCAGCCGGCCCCTCTGGCGCTGGTGGATGCACCAGGCTTCGAAGGGAGCGGCCAAGGCAGGCGGGCTGCTCAGCGGGGGCTTGGACGAGGACATGGATCAGCACCGAGCAAGACTGGACAAGAATAAAAATGAACTAACGCCAAGATCAGCATCCTCAATTCTGATGATGACCTGCGTTTGCAACGTCACCCTAGGCGATCTCCTGTCCGAATACCCCCAAAGGACGCTCACAGCGCAGCCGCATCCAGGCTTGTAGCAGATTTCATCTGGCGTTAGTTCATATTTACTGACAAATCGTCCGCCACGGGCCGCAGTCACGCTAGGCATCCAAGTCGATCCCGCTGATCGCCGGCAGCGGCGAAATGCACAATCAGCGCGGGCCATGCCATGCCGCCCGGGCCAAGGCCCCCCGCCGGGCCTCACGCGGATGTGGTTCATGTCGTCAACACCCCCTCTCAGGCGTGCTGCTCGTCATCCCGGGCCCGTGATGACAAACCAGGCCAAGCCTGATCCCGGAGCCCCCATGTCCCTGCCCATGCCCACGCCCCCGCTCGCTGACCCTCCCGCCCCGGCGCTGGCCGCGCTGACCGCGCTTTGGCAGGGCCTTGGATTGCCTGCCGAGGCGCTGGCCCATGCCCATCTGCCCGGCACCGCGCCGGTGCTGCCTTCGTCGTTTGCGGTGGCCACTGCGGCCCAGGCCAGCCTGGGCGCGGCGGCGCTGGCGGCGGCCGAGATTGGCCACCAGCGCGGCGGCCCGCGCCAGACCATCAGCGTTGACCGCAGCCATGCCGCACTCGAATGCACCGCCTGGTTTGCGCTCGACGGCACAACCCCACCCGCCTGGGACCCGATCTCGGGCCTCTACCCCTGCGGTGGGCCGGCCGGGCCCGCCGGCTGGGTGCGCATCCATGCCAACTTTGCCCACCACCGCGACGGCGCGCTGGGCCAGCTCGGCCGGCCGCCCGGCCCAGGCACCGAGCGCAGCGCTGTCAGCCAGGCATTGGTGGGCTGGACCGCCGCCGCCTTCGAGCAAGCCGCCGCCGATGCCGGCCTGGTGGTGGCCGCTGTGCGCAGCTTTGCGCAGTGGGATGCCCACCCGCAGGCCCTGGCCTTGGCTGGCCGGCCGGTCGTCAGCATCACCAACATCGACACCGGCCTGGCCCCGGCCGCGCCGCTGGCCTGGCCCGCCATCACACCCGACCAGCGCCCGCTCAGCGGCTTGCGCGTGCTCGACCTCACCCGCATCCTGGCCGGCCCGGTGGCCGGGCGCTGCCTGGCGGCCTATGGCGCCGAGGTGATGTTGGTGAACGGCCCGCACCTGCCCAATATCGACTCGATCGCCGACACCAGCCGCGGCAAGCTGTCGGCCCAGGTCGATCTGCGGGTGCCTACCGGCCGCGATCAATTGCTGTCGCTGCTCGACAGCGCCCAGGTTTTTTTGCAGGGCTACCGGCCGGGCGCGCTGGCCGGCCATGGCTTTGACCCGGTGGCGCTGGCCCGGCGCCGCCCCGGCATCGTCGTCGGCGCGCTGTCGGCCTATGGCGGGGTGGGCCCCTGGGCTGAACGCAGAGGTTTTGATTCGCTGGTGCAGACCGCCACCGGCTTCAACCTGGCCGAGGCCCAGGCTGCCGGCAGCGCCACCCCCAAGGCGCTGCCGCTGCAGATCCTGGACTACGCCACTGGCTACCTGATGGCCTTCGGCCTGCAGGCCGCACTCTGGCGCCAGGCACGGCAGGGCGGCAGTTGGCTGGTGCAGGTGTCGTTGGCCGAGACCGGCCACTGGCTGCGCGGCCTGGGCCGGCTGGCCGACGGCCTCAACACCCTCAAGCCCGATCTGGCGCCCTACCTGGCCGACAGCCCCAGCGGCTTCGGGCCCCAGGGCCAGTCCATCGTGCGCGCGGTGCGCCATGCCGCGCTGTTCTCGCGCACGCCCGCCGGCTGGCAGCGGCCGTCGATGCCACCAGGCAGCCATCCGCCGATCTGGCCTGATCTTTGAGCCCGGGCGCCGGCAGCCCGGCGCCTGCCTGGCCGTCCTACAGGCTTGGCCGATGCGGGCCTACACGGCCCCAGGCCCCTGCCCGCCATGCTCGGGGTATCGCATCAAACCGGATCTCAACATGGCTGCACGACGTACCTGGGTTTCTTGGGCTAGCTTGACATTGGCCGCTGGCTTGCAGGTGGCCGGCGCATCGCTGGCGGTGGCCCCCTTGCTGCTGCCGAGCGCCGTCTCGGCGGCGCCACGGGCTGCCGTGCCGCACATCAGCGGCTTCGATGTCAAGGGGGTGGACCGGGTCGAGGCCGGCAGCGAACTGGAGTTCACGCTCTGGGGCACGGCTGGTGGCCAGGCCTCACTGCGCATCGACGGCGCCCAACGCCCGCTGCCGCTGTACGAGGCCTCGCCCGGGGTCTACCAGGGCATTTACACGGTCAGCCGGCGCGACAAGATTGCGCCCACGGCGGCGGTCAATGCCAACCTGCGCAGCGGTAACCGGGTGGCCACCGCGCTGCTCGACGAGCCCCTGCAGCAGGACTACAAGCCGCCAGCGCCACCCACCCCGCCAGCCATTGAGCCGCAGATCAGCAAGTTCGAGTTGCGCACCGAGAACACCCGCGACGGCGGCGCCACGCTGCACTTCAAGCTGTTGGGCAGCCCCGGTGGGCGGGCGTCGGTCAACCTGCCCGGGGCCCAGACCCGCAGCTTGATGCTCGAAGAAATGCAGCCTGGCCAGTACGAGGGCCACCACGTCATGCAGGCCGGTGACAGGCTGGACAACACGCGCCCGGTGCGGGCCCGCTTGCGCCTGGGTGAGCACAGTGTGACCAGCACCGCCGACAACACGTTGCAAGCGGTGCCCAGCCGGGTTGCCGATGTCAGCACCTGCCTGGATTGCGGCAAGGTGCTGGCGGTCAACCGCATCGAGGTCAACGGTGACGGCAGCTATGTCGGCACCGCTGCCGGCGGCGTGCTGGGCGCGGTGATAGGCAGCCAGATCGGCCAGGGCAATGGCCGCACCGCTGCCGGCGTGGCCGGTGCCATCGGCGGTGCGCTGCTGGGCCGCGAGATCGAGCGCCGCAACACCAGAAAGGTCCACTACGAGGTGCTGGTGCGCCTGAACAACGGCAGCCAGCGCAGCGTCAGCTACGACACCCAGCCCGCCTGGCGGGTGGGTGATGCGGTGCGGCTGGTGGACGGCACGCTGCAGGCGGCCAACCGGTCCTGAGCCTTGCCCAGGCCGTTGCCCGGCCTCGGTCATTCGCGCTGCGGCGCCAGCATTACCCGGCCCTGCGCCACATCGGCCAGGCGCTGCGGCTGCAGCACCTCGATGCGGCCGTGGCTGGCCCCCAGGATACCGAGCGTCTGCAACTGCCGCAGTGAGCCATTGATGCGCTGACGGCTGGCGCACAACAGCGCAGCCAGGTCGCCCTGGGTCAGCGTCAGCTCGATGCGCTGGGCGCCGGCCGGCAGCAGGCCGGGCTCCGCCGCGCGGCCAAACTGGCGCAGCAAGCGGTGCAGTTGCAGCGCCACCCGCTGCGGCAGCGGCAGGGTCTGCACCTCCTCCAGGCGCTTGAACATGTGGCGCAAACGCCGGCAATCCAGCTGCAACAGCGCCTCGCGCAACTCGGGCTGGGCCTGCAGCAACTGGTGCAGGGCCGTGCGGTCCATCATCAGCACGGTGCTGTGGGCCTGGGCCACGATGTCCAAGTCCACCGTGCTGCCGTCGATCAGCGCGATATCGCCATACCAGTCACCGGGGCCGAGCAGGTCGAGCGTGAAGGCCCGGCCGTCACGGGCATGCGTGCCCAGGCCCAGCGCACCGCCGGCCACCCCCACCCAGTCACTGGCGGGCATGCCGCGCCGCAGCAGCGTGGTGCCGCGCCGCACCCGCTGCACCCGGCAGCGCGCCAGCATGGCCTGGCGCAGGCCTTGCGACAGGCCGGCAAACCAGTGGCCGGATTCAACGTTGCGGCCCTCGGCTGGCCGCAGGCCGTCCGCCATCACCGGCCGCAGACCGTCGGACATCACCGGCCGCAGGCCGACGACCGTGGGCGACCCAGGCCGCGCAAAGCCTTGGCCAGCATGTGCCGGCGCCAGTGCCGGCGCGTCCAGCCCAGGCCGGCTCACCGCGTCGGTCAATGCCTTGATGGCCCCCACTCAACACACCTCGAACAAGCCGGCAGCACCTTGGCCACCACCGATGCACATGGTGACCACCACGTACTTGGCGCCGCGCCGCTTGCCCTCGATCAGCGCGTGGCCGGTCAACCGCGAGCCGCTCACACCATAGGGATGGCCGACCGCGATGGCGCCGCCGTTGACGTTCAGCAGCTCGTCGGGGATGCCCAGGGTGTCGCGGCAATAGATCACCTGGCAGGCAAAGGCCTCGTTCAGCTCCCACAGGCCGATGTCGCTGACCTTCAGCCCGGCGCGCTGCAGCAGGCGTGGCACCGCGAACACCGGGCCGATGCCCATCTCGTCGGGCTCGCAGCCGGCCACCGCAAAGCCGCGAAAGATGCCCATCGGGGCGATGCCCAGTTGCGAGGCACGTTGACCATTCATCACCAGGCAGGCCGACGCGCCGTCACTGAACTGGCTGGCATTGCCGGCCGTGACGATGCCGCCCGGCAGCGCCGAGCGCAGCGCGCTCACCGCCTCCAGCGTGGTGTCACCCCGGATGCCCTCGTCGCTGTTGATCGTCACTTCCTTGCGCGTCAGTCGGCCGCTGGCCTTGTCCACCACCCCCATCACGGTGGTCATCGGCACGATCTCATCGGCAAACTTGCCGGCCGCCTGGGCCGCAAAGGCCCGCTGCTGGCTGCGCACGCCGTACTCGTCCTGAGCAAGCTTCGGGATCTTGTAGCGCTTGATCACCTGCTCGGCGGTCTGCAACATGTTCCAGTACA
>JANLZT010000608.1:0-2146 GCA_031366465.1 Betaproteobacteria bacterium
GGCAAGGTCAGCCCAAAGATGCCGCCCCAATCCTGGCAGACCAGCATCACATTGCGCAGGTCGAGCGATTCGATGAAGTTCAACAGGCTCTGGCGGTGGCTGCCGAAGCGGTGCCAGGCCTCGTCGGCCGGCTTGTCGGACCGGCCGAAACCGATCAGGTCGGGCACCACCACCCGCAGGCCGGCGCCCAGAAACACCGGGATCATGTGGCGATAAAGATAGCCCCAGCTCGGGTTGCCATGCAGGCAGAGCACGGTGGCTTGCGCCTCGCGGGGGCCCTCGTCGATGTAGGCCATGCGCAGCCCGTCGCCGAGTGGCTCAGCGAAGCGGGCCTGCCAGGGCCAACCCGGCAGACCGGCAAAACGCTCGTTGGGGGTGCGCAGGGCCTCGGTCATCGTGCCGCCGCCGATCAGAGCACTTCAAAGATGCCGGCCGCCCCCATGCCGCCGCCGATGCACATCGTCACGCACACCTTCTTGGCGCCGCGCCGCTTGCCCTCGATCAGCGCATGGCCGGTGAGGCGCTGGCCGCTCATGCCGTAGGGATGGCCCACCGCAATCGCGCCGCCGTTGACGTTCAGGCGATCCATCGGGATGCCCAGCTTGTCAGCGCAGTACAGCACCTGCACCGCAAAGGCCTCGTTCAGCTCCCAGAGGTCGATGTCGTCCATCTTCAGGCCCAGCCGGGCCAGCACCTTGGGCACCGCAAACACCGGGCCGATGCCCATCTCGTCGGGCTCGCAACCGGCCACCGCAAAGCCCAGGAAGCGGCCCAGGGGTTTTAAATTCTTCTGCTGGGCGTAGCTGTCGCTGACGATCACGCAGGCACCGGCGCCGTCGCTGAACTGGCTGGCATTGCCGCCGGTGACCACGCCGCCGGGCATCGCCGTGCGGATGTCCTTGATGCCCTCGTAGGTGGTGCCGGGGCGCAGGCCTTCGTCGGCGCTGAGCGTCACCTCCTTGCTGCGCAAGCCCAGCACCGCATCGGCCACGCCGGCCGTCACGGTGATGGCGGCGATCTCGTCGGCAAACTTGCCGGCCTCTTGCGCGGCGCAGGCTTTTTGCTGGCTCTCGGCGCCGTAGCGGTCCATGCGCTCCTTGGGCATGCTGTATCGCTTGGCCACGTTCTCGGCGGTCTGCAGCATGTTCCAGTAGATCTCGGGCTTGATCTTCTGCAGCGCCGGGTCGACCATCATGTGGGTGTTCATCTCCTGCTGCACGCAGCTGATGCTCTCGACGCCGCCGGCAATATAGACATCGCCCTCACCGGCGATGATGCGCTGCGAGGCCATCGCGATGGTCTGCAGGCCGCTGGAACAAAACCGGTTGACGGTGGCGCCGCTCACGGTGATGGGCAGGCCGGCGCGCAGCAGGGCCTGGCGGGCGATGTTCATGCCGGTGGCGCCTTCGGGGTTGGCGCAGCCCATCAGCACATCGTCCACGGCGGCGCCGTCGATGCCGGCACGCTGCAGCGCATGGGCAATCGCGTGGCCACCCAGCGTGGCGCCATGGGTCATGTTGAAGGCACCCTTCCAGCTCTTGGCGAGCGGGGTGCGGGCGGTGGAGATGATGAGGGCTTGGGTCATGGGGGCTCCTTGAGGGTCCAGCTTGAATCAGGTGAAGGATTTGCCTTCGGCCACCAGCCGCTGCAGCAGCGGCGCGGGCTGCCAGAAGGCGCCGTCATCCAGCGGGTTCTGGGCAAAGCGCTGCATCGTGGCCACCACGTTGTACAACCCCACCTGGTCGGCATAGCACAGCGGGCCACCCCGGAACAGCGGGAAGCCATAGCCGGTGAGGTAGATCATGTCGATGTCGCTGGCCTTGTTGGCAATGCCCTCTTCCAGGATGTGCGCGGCCTCATTGACCAGCGCAAACACCAGGCGCTGCACGATCTCGTCGTCGCTCACTTTGCGCGCTGTGATGCCCAACGCCTTCCTGTGGTCAACCACCATCTGCTCGACCAGTGGGCTGGGGATGGCGTCGCGCTTGCCGGCCTGGTAGTCGTACCAGCCGGCGCCGGTCTTCTGGCCAAAGCGGCCCAGTTCACACAGCAGATCGGCCGTCTTGCTGTACTTCATATCGGCCCGCTCACTGGCGCGGCGCTTTCGGATGGCCCAGCCGATGTCGTTGCCGGCCAGGTCGCCCAT
>JANLZT010000619.1:0-9294 GCA_031366465.1 Betaproteobacteria bacterium
CAGCGTGGCCGACCTGCAGCGCGAGGTCTTCGGCCCGGTGCTGCACCTGCTGCGCTATGCGCGCGAGCAACTGGCCGACACGCTGGAGCAGATCAACCGCACCGGCTACGGCCTGACGCAAGGCGTGCACACCCGCATCGACGAGACCGTGGCCCAGGTGCTGGCCGCGTCCAAGGCCGGCAATCTGTATGTCAACCGCAACATCGTCGGCGCGGTGGTGGGGGTGCAGCCCTTTGGCGGCGAGGGCCTGTCGGGCACCGGCCCC
The DNA here is from genome assembly GCA_031366465.1 of Betaproteobacteria bacterium. Lineage (GTDB taxonomy): Bacteria > Pseudomonadota > Gammaproteobacteria > Burkholderiales > Burkholderiaceae_C > Pseudaquabacterium. The sequence continues at coordinate 266 of JANLZT010000619.1, forward strand.
AAGGCCGGCGGGCCGCTGTACTTGCTGCGCTTGCTGGCCGAGCGGCCGCTGCAGGCGGCGCGGCTGGCGGTGGCCCGCAGCGGCCCGCTCACCGACCTGCCCTTGCGCGGCCCGGCCTCGGCCCCGCCTGCGCTCACCCCTGCCCGGCAAGCCCTGGCCGCGCTGCGCGATTGGGCCGGCCAACAGGGCCTGGGCGAGCTGGCTGCGGTCTGCGACCAGGCCATTGCCGAGAGCCCGACCACCGCCTGGATCGCCCTGCCCGGCCCCACCGGCGAGGCCAATCTCTACGCCGTGCAGCCGCGCGAGGCGGTGCTGTGCCTGGTGGCGGGCGAGAGCGCTGGGGAGAGCGCTGGCGATGGCATCCGCCACAACGCCGACCGCCTGGCCCTTGACCGCCTGACCCAGCTGGCCGCCGTGCTGGCGGTGGGCAGCCATGCGCTGTGGCCGGCCCAGGCAGCGGCCTTGTGCGCACGCCTGCCGGCCGAGGTGCGCGAGCGCATCACCCTGGCCGACGACTGGGCCCGCCCCGGCGTGGCCTTCGACGCCGTGATCCAGCATGGCCCGGCCGACGCGCTGCTTGCCACCGCCGCCACGCTGGCGCGCCGGCCGGGCGCCATCGTCAGCCTCACCGGCCTGGCGCCGGGCGATGCCCGGGTGCCGCTGGAGCGGCTGGTGATCGAGCGCTCGCTCAGCCTCAACACCGCCGCTGCCGGTGGCAATGCCAGCCTGATGACGCTGGCCTGATCGGCAGCGGCTCAGGCCGCCAGCGCTTGCACGGCCCCATAGCGTGCCGAAGCCTGCTCGGCGCCACGCACCGGCAAGGCGGCCCGCAGCGCCGCCTGCCTGGCGGGCTCAGCCGCCTCGGCCAAGGCCAGCGCGCCTTGGTTGGCCGGCTCGGCATAGCGGGCAGCGGCCTGTGGCGACAGGCTGATGACGGCCGAGGCCCGGTCGGCCACGGTCAGCCGGCCGTTGCCATCGCTGTCCAAGCGTTTGAACAGGTTCTCGGTGCCGGTGGGCTGCAGGCGCGGCGCTGGGGCGGCAGGGGTGAGCGGGGTGGCAAGGGCAAACGAAGCCAACATGACGGGGTCCTTCCGGTGTTCACAAGGATCGCGGGTTTGACAACCGGCCGGATGGCCCTAAATCGCGAACGCACTGTTATTTGCCATTTCGGCAGACCGGGCAAGATCTGTAACCCCGGCACAGGGCCGGTGGCGGCCAGACCCGGGCCAGCCCGGTGGCGCAGCGGCGCCGGCTGCGCTAGCGTGAGGTTCTGACCACCCCCCGCTACCCACGCTACCCCCGCCACCATGACCACACCCGCCCGCGCCCACCTGCTGGACCGCCTGATCGGCGCCAGCCTGCCGCCGCTGGACAGCACCGAGGCCATCGCCCGCTTCGAGGCCCAGGCGCCCTGGGCCGAGCGGGTGGCCGCGCAAAGCACCTACCAGGCGCTGCGGCTGGGCGCGGCGGCCAACCCGGACGCCCCGGCGCTGGTCTTCCTGTCCCACGCCGACCCCGACGAGACGCCCCGGGTGATGAGCCACGGCCAGTTGATTGCCCGCATCACCCAGGCCGCCAATCTGTTCCACCAACTGGGCGTGGGTAGGGGCGATGTGGTCAGCCTGCTGCTGCCGCTGCTGCCGCAGGCCTTTGTGGCGCTGTTCGGCGCCCAGGCGGTGGGGGTGGCCAATCCGGTCAACCCGATGCTGTCGGCGGCCCAGTTGGCCGAGATCCTGCAGGCCGCCGGCACCCGGGTGCTGGTCACGCTGGGCCCCGCCGAAGGCAGCGATATCTGGCAGAAGGTGCAGTCCATCCGCCAACAGCTACCGCTGCTCAAGGCGGTGCTGGTGGTGGACGGCGGGGGCCAGGCCGACACGTCCGCCGACACGTCCGCCGACACTGCGGCCAACACCGCTGCCGACGATTTCGACGCCCGCCTGGACGCCCAGCCCGCCAGCCATTTGCTCAGCGGCCGGATGCCCCGGGCCGATGACATCGCGGGTTACTTCCACACCGGCGGCACCACCGGCACACCCAAGCTGGTGCGCCACAGCCATGCCAACCAGGTCTACCAGGCCTGGGGCCTGCGGCTCACCGGCCTGGCGCTGCCGGGCCGGGCCATCCTGTTCGGGCTGCCGCTGTTCCATGTCGGCGGCGCCCTCACCCAAAGCCTGTCGGCCCTGAGCAATGGCGGCCACCTGGTGGTGCTGACCGCTGCTGGCTGGCGCGACCCGCGCTCGGTGCGCAATGTCTGGCGCCTGGTGCAGCGCTGGCGGCCGGCGGTGTTGAGCGGCGTGCCCACGGTGCTGGCCGGCGCGCTGCAGGTGCCGGTGGGCGATGCCGACATCAGCAGCCTGCAGGTGGCTACCGCCGGTGGGTCAGCCATCCCGGTGGCGGTGGTGATGGCCTATGAGGCCATGGGCCTGCCGGTGCTGCAGGTCTACGGCATGACCGAGACCGCCAGCGTGCACTGCATGTCCTACCCGCAGATGCCGCGCCTGGCCGGGTCCACCGGCCGGCCGCTGCCTTACTCGCGGGTGCGGGTGCTGCGCATCGATGCCGATGGCCACTACTTGAGCGATTGCGGCATTGACGAGATCGGCGTGGTGGCGATGGCCGGGCCGGGCATCTTTGGCGGCTACCTGATGGACAAGCACAACCTGGGCGCCTTTGTCGAGCCGGGCTGGGTCAACTCGGGCGACCTGGGCCGGCTGGACGCCCAGGGTGAGCTGTGGCTCACCGGCCGCGCCAAAGACCTGATCATCCGCGGCGGCCACAACATCGACCCGGCGCCGCTGGAAGAGCTGCTCTACCAGCACCCGGCCGTGGCACTGGCCGCGCTGGTGGGCCAGCCCGACGCCCATGCCGGTGAGCTGCCGGTGGCCTATGTGCAGCGCAAGGCCGGCGTCGAGGCCAGCGCGACCAGCGCGGCGGCGCTGATCGCCTACCTGCGCGAGCGCAGCCCCGAGCGCGCGGCAGTGCCGGTGGCGCTGTACTTCATCGACGCGATGCCGCTGACGGCGGTGGGCAAGATCTTCAAGCCCACGCTGCGCCAGGACGCCGTGCTGCGCGCCGCCCGCGGCCTGCTGGACGGGCTGGCCGGGCCAGGCTGCGAGATCGGCCTGCAACTGCGGCCCGATGCGCTGCACGGCCAGGTGCTGAGCGTGGCGCTCAGCGGCGGCGACGCCGAGCAGCGCCAGCGCATCGCCCAGGCGGTGCAGGCCCGGCTGGCGCCGCTGGCGCTGCAGCATGAGATCAGCGGCGCTTGATCCCCCGGCGCGCTTGCCGGCCACGCGGCGCCGCCCGCCTCACGCCACCCCCCTCAAGCAGGCTGCCGCAGGCACCGGTCAAACAGGCTGAACAAGCGCTCGTAGTGGCGCTCGGCCGCCGGCCGGTTGTAGACCCCGGCCCGCAGCGGGAACACAAAACCATGCTCCACCGCCGGATACCACTCAACGCGGTGCGGCCTGCCGCTGGCTTGCAACGCGGCCTGCAGCGCAGCGATGTCGGCCGGCGGCGCCCATTTGTCGATCTCGGCGCAGGCGAAGTAGCTCTCGCATTGGACTTGGCCGGTGATGCGGTGCGGTGAGTCGGGCGCGTCGGTGGCCATGCCGGCGCCGTGGATCGACGCGATGCAGCGCAAGCGGTCCGGGAAGGCCGCCGCCGCCCACATCACAAACGGCCCGCTCATGCAGTAGCCCACCGCGCCGATGCGGGTGGCATCAGCCGCCGGCAGCGCGTCCACAAAGGCCAGCAGCGCGCGGGTGTCGGTCTCGGTGGTCTGGCGGCTCAGTGAGCGCATCAGCGTGAACATATGGGCCATCGCCGGCTCGGTGCGCTCCTTGAGCCAGTAGTCGCGTTCGCGGCGGTAGTACAGATTGGGCAGCACCACGCAATAGCCCACGGCGGCGATGCGCCGGGCCATGTCGTGCAGCTCTTCGCGCTTGCCGGGGGCGTCCATGTAGAACAGCACCACCGGGTGCGGGCCGCCCTCGTCGGGGTGGACCACAAAGCTGTTCATCGCGCCGTCGGCGGTGCGGATGTCGAGATGGTGTTCGATCATGGTGTTGGCGGTGATGGCGGTATTGGTGGAGGCAGGGAGCTTAGATCGGCATGCGGGCGGCGGCGGCCGAGTCGAGCGCAACCTCGCCGCGCGCAATCGCCGCAACGAACATCGCCGCCACGCCGGGCATCACGCACAGCTCGACACCGCCGCGCTGGGCCTCTTCGATCATCAGCCGCACATCCTTGCGGGCCATGCTCATCTCGAAGGACGGGCTGTTGGTCAGCGCGTTCTCGATGCGCGCGGCCCGTGCCGGCAGCGTGGCGCCGGGGTTGAAGTGCTGGAACAGCGAGAAGGCGTCGGCGGTGCTGATGCCCACCGCGTGGGCCAGCCGGTTCACATCGGCCAGCACGCCCAGCATGCCGATCAGCGTGAGGTTGCCAAACAGCTTGAAGGCGGCGGCCCGCTCGGGCGCCGCACCCAGGTAAACCACCTTGCCGGTCATGCCCTGCAGCGCCAGCAGCAGGGTGTCGTGGTCGGCCTGGGCGCCCGAGACCAACATCAGGCCCGTGCCCTCGGCCGCATTGCTGGGCGCCATGAAGACCGGCGCGTGCACAAACTTGCGGCCGCGCGCGGCCCAATGCGCGGCGCGTTCGGCGGTGGGCCGCACTGCCGTGGTGGTGTGGTCGATGATCCAGGTGGCGGCCGGGATGGCGTCGGCCAGCGGGCCCAGCACCGCGTCCACCGATGCATCGTCGGCCAGCGACAAATGGATGCGCTCAACCCCGGCCAGCGCCGCTGCTGGGTCAGCAAAGGCCACCGCGCCCAATGCCACCAGGGCCTGGGCCTTGGCCGGGCTGCGGTTCCAGACATTCACCGCATGGCCGTTGGCCAGCATGCGGCGCACAAAACCCGAGCCCATCAGGCCGGTTCCGAAAAAGGCGATCTTCATGGGGCAGCCCTGGCTGGTTTGACGACAGGGCTGCACCATACAAGCAGTGTGCCGGCAGCGGTAACGCCTGGGCGACAAGGTGCCGCTCGCCCCCAAGTCAAAGGACAAGCCGCCGGGATGGCCTGGCACGGCGCGCCGGCCGGGGCTAGCATCCGCGCCTCAAGTCGATCACGAGGAGCCTGTGATGCACCACTGGAAAACCACGCTGCTGCTGGCGGCGCTGCAGGGCGCGATGGGCGCCGCCCAGGCCGTCACGCTGACCTTCGACGACCTGCCCACCCCGCCGCCGCTCGACACCCTGGGCGGCCTGTACTTTGCCAATGCCGACAGCCCCCGCTATGGCGGGGTGCTGTGGGACAACGGCCTGTCGATTGGCGGTGACCAGTTCCGGGTGCAGACCTCGCCCAGCCCCGGCCCGCTGTTCGGCATCCCGCATTCGGGCCGGCGCTTCCTCACCAACCAGGGCAATGGCGCCAGCAACGACAGCATGACGTTGAGCACGCCGCTGGTGCTGACCGGCGCCTGGTTCGGCCAGAACGAGTATTACGGCTTTGGCGGCGGCGCCGACAGCGTCACCGTGCGCGCCTTGAACGGCAGCACGGTGCTGGCGTCGGTGACCCTGGCCCTGCCCGAGACCCATCCTGGCCAGCCCGAGCCGTTGAGCTTCATGGACACCAGCCTCTTCACCACACTCACCGGCATCACCGGCTACCTGATTGACCGGCACGAGCTGGGCACCCAGGCGGGCAACTGGGTGGGCGACGATTTCTCGTTCAGCTCGCCAGTGCCCGAGCCCGGCCCCAGCCTGTGGCTGCTGGGGCTGGCCGCCGTCGGCCTGGCTGCCCGACGGGCGCGCGCTACCTGAAGGTTGCCAGCAGGATGCTGGTCTCGGTGTTGGCGATGCCCTTGATCAGCCGCACCCGCTCCAGCACGCCTGACAACGCGGCATTGCTGTCGGCACGCAGCTCGGCCAGCAGATCCCAGCGGCCATTGGTGTCGTGCAGCGCGGCCACGCCGGGCTCACCCAGCAGGCTGGCCACCACCGCCCGGGTCTGGTTGCCCTCCACCCGCACCCCCATCCAGGCGCGGATCTGATCCGGCTCGGCATCCGGGCGCAGGCGCAGGGTGTAGCCGACGATCACATGCGCGTCCTCCAGCTTGCGCAGCCGGTTGGTGATGGTGCCGCGCGAGACCCGCAGCTTGGCCGCCAGCGTGGCCACATTGGTGCGGGCATCCTGGCGCAGCAGCGCGATCAGGGCGTGGTCGGTGTCGTCCATGGGGGCAGGCTTGCGCGGGGGGGTGCGGCGCAGTATGCCGCCGGGCCTGCCGGCGCAAGCGCAAGCCCCGCAGGCCGGGCCGCCTCAACCCTCGACAGGCCGGTGCCAGACGCCGTCGAAGCGGCTGATGCCGGCAGCGTCCAGGAACTCCAGCACCTGCACCGTCAGGTTGCGGCCGATGCCGGTGCGGTCGCGGTAGCCGGCGGCGTCAAACCGGCCCTCAGCATGGCCTGCGGCCAGGGCCAGCGCATGGGCGGCCAGCAGTTGCACCGTCTCGGGCCGGTAGTAGCGGTTGGCGGCCACCCGCACCAGCGCGCCATGGTGGGCCAGGCGGGCCAGCAGCTCGCGCAGCGCGGCCAGCGGCAGGCCCAACTGGGTGGCCAGGTCGCCAACGATGGGCGGGCGCAGATCGGCCACCGGCAGCAGCCCGTGCAGCCGCGCCAGCCAGGCCTGGTCGGCCTCGGCCAGGCGCGGCTGGTGGCCGGCCCGGCGGTGGGCCAGGCCGTCACGCACCAGCAGCCCTTGCTGCACCAGCGCGGCCAGGCTGGCGCGCAGCACCGCGCGGGCTCGGCGGTTGCCGGTGGCCAGCCCCAGCAATTGGCGCAGCCTGGCGTCGTCGGGCCCCAGGCTGTCGGGCTGCTGGGCATGCCAGGCGTCCAGCGCGGCCAGCACCCGCTGGCGCCAACCCTGCCAGGCGGCGGGGCTCAGGCCCAGCGGGCCGTCCGGGCTGGCGACGATCTGCAGCGGCAGCGCTGATTGCAGCCGCGCGGCCTCGTCGGCGCGCTGGTTGCGGGCGCGGTGGAAGCGGTGCAGATCGACGCCGTCGGCGGCATTGGCCAGCAGCCCGGCCAGCGCGGCGGCGGGGTCGGGCTGCGCCAGCGCGGCCAATTGCAGCAGGCGCTCGGGCCGGTTGCGGCCACGCGCCGGGCCGGCCGGGTCGATCACCCAGCCACCGGCCAGCGTGCGGTTGGCAGCGGCATCGCGCAGGATCAAGCGGTCGCCCCAGGCGGCGCACAGCGGGCGCTCCAGCAGGGCTTGGGCCAGGCCGGTGCTGCCCGGGGCCAGGTTGGCCTCGCCCAGTGCCACCAGGCGGGCATTGACGGCTGCGGCGCCGATGTGCAGTTGCAGCGTGGCGCGCTGGGTCAGCGGCCCGGCCGCGCTGGCCAACACCTGCAACTGCAGGTCCCAGCGGTCGGATGGCGCATGGGCCTCGGCGGCCAGCAGCCAATCGCCACGTTGTGGCTCGGCGCGTTTGAGATCCTGGCCGGCCAGGTTGACGGCGCAGCGCTGGCCGGCGCCGGCCGCTTGCGCCGGCCGGTTCTGCGCATGCAGGCCGCGCACCCGCAGCAGCCGGCCCTGGGGCGACAGCATCACCGCATCGCCCAGCCTCACCTCACCCGACAGCACCGTGCCGGTGACGATGCGGCCGGCGCCGGCCAGCAAAAAGCTGCGGTCGATGGCCAGGCGGAAATGGCCGCCGGCCGGACGCCGGGCCAGGCCCCGGGCCAGGCCGGCCAGGTGCTGCTGCAAGGCCGCCACGCCCTGCCCGGTGGGGGCGGCCAGCGCAAACACCGGGGCCTGGGCAAACGGCCCGTCGGCCAGCAGCGCCAGCATCGCTGCCCGCACCTCGGCCAGGCGTTGCGGCGCCACCCGGTCGGCCTTGCTCAGCGCCACCACCAACTGCGGCAGGCCCAGCAGTTGCAGGATGGCCAGGTGCTCGCGGGTCTGCGGCATCACGCCGTCGTCGGCCGCCACCACCAGCAGCGCCACATCGATGGCGGCCACGCCGGCCAGCATGTTGCGCACCAGGCGCTCGTGGCCAGGCACATCGACGAAGGCGATGGGCTCGGCTGTGGTCGCGTCATCCGCACCCGCGCCCACATCCGCAGGCACGCCCAGGTCGGCATAGGCGAATCCCAGGTCGATGCTGATGCCGCGCAGTTTTTCCTCGGGCAGGCGGTCGGTGTCCACGCCGGTCAAGGCCCGCACCAGCGTGGTCTTGCCATGGTCCACATGGCCAGCGGTGGCGACGATCATGGGGCGGCACCGGGCGCCAGGAGTTGCGCCGCAAAGCCGGCTTCGTCCTCCAGGCAGCGCAGGTCCAGCAGCAAAGCGCCGTCGGCGATTCGGCCAATCACCGGCACCGGCAGATCGCGAAGCCGCCGGGCCAATGCGTCCAGCCAGCGGCCGGTGCTGCGGGATGGTGGCGGGGGCGCCAGGCGGAGCGCAAAGCTGGGCAGGCGGTCCACCGGCAGTGCGCCACTGCCGATCTGGCTGTGCACGGGCAGCACCTCGACGCGGCCCGGGCCGACCGCGCTGGCCAGCCAGGCCGCCAGGGCCGGCTGCAAGCGCTGCGCCAGGGCCTCGATCTGCGGCGCCGGCCGTGCCAGCAGGCGCAGCGTGGGCAACTGCGCCACCAAGCGGCTGGGGTCGGCATACAGGCGCAGCACCGCCTCCAGCGCGGCCAGCGTGAGCTTGCCGCAGCGCAGCGCCCGCTTGAGCGGGCTCCTTTTGAGCCTGGCGATCAGCGCCGCGCTGCCGACGATGATGCCGGCCTGCGGCCCGCCCAGCAGCTTGTCGCCCGAGAACAGCACCAGGCTGGCGCCCTTGGCCAGCGCCTCGGTCGGGGTGGGCTCATGCGGCAGGCCCAGGCTGGCCAGGTCGATCAAGGCACCACTGCCCAGATCAATCACGAAGGGCAAGCCGTGCTCGCGGCACAGCGCGGCCAGCGCGGCCTCGTCAGCGGCGGCGCTGAAACCCTCGATGCGGTAGTTGCTGGTGTGCACCTTCAGCAGCA
>JANLZT010000631.1:0-5246 GCA_031366465.1 Betaproteobacteria bacterium
AACAAGGTCAAAACCGGGGCAGCGCCGATCCGCTGCGACGAAGATCGGGCGCTTCCTTAAATTGGGCTCGGAAATGTCTTGACTGGTGGGGCCACCTTAAGGCACCGATGGCAAGGACAAGCAGACGCGGCCTTACCGCTATGGAGAGTTCGACATCCTCGCTGTATCCATGCAGCCTTCTACGGGCAAGTGGGATCGCTACATGTACACCCTTGGGCGCTGGCTCATGCAGGGCAGGAATGCCGACGAGATGGCAACCCTTCAGCCGGTGACGAAGTTGTCGGGCGATTTTTGGACAGACGACTTCGCGGCGGCAGCGCGGTGGTTCAGGGCGCAGGACGACGGGAAGCGAATGCTGCTCGTGCCGACGGCGCCGTCAAACAACGTAGCGAGCAAGTCGTCTTAAGAGGGGCACTGCTCCGCAGCGGTCATGCAAAGCGAGTTCAGGGGAGCAGTGGCTCTGCACTGTCGGCCAGCGAACCAACGCTTCAAAGAGATTTTGGAGCGGGTAGAGGGAATCGAACCCTCGTGGCTTGCTTGGGAAGCAAGAACTCTACCATTGAGCTATACCCGCGACGGGCCGCATTCTAGCAGTGGCGGCCGTCGGCCCAGGCCCACTTGCCGATGCCACGCCACGCCGAACTCGGTACTTCCCAGCGTGGCGCATGGGCGGCCTGTGCTGCATGATCTGGCCACAAATGCGACAAGATCAATGCGGCCATGAGCGATCCGATCCAACTGTTGCACCTGGGCCTGCGCGCGCCCGATCTGTCGACCTCGGGCTACGGGCCCTTCGTGGTGCACGCTGTGCGCAGCCTCGACGAGTTGGCCCAGGAGATGGACAGCCAGCACTACGACGCCATCGCCCTGGTGCTGGCCGATCCCGACGGCCCGGTGCAACTGGTGGCCTGGCCGGCGTTGTCGCGCGCCGTGCTCGAGGCCGCCGTGGTGGTGGCGGTTCCCGAGCCGGTCACAGCCGATGCCGTGCGCCTGCTGCAACTGGGTGTGCAAGACGTGCTGCCGCTGCGCGAGGCCAAGCCCGAAGCCCTGGCCCGTGCATTGCGCCTGGCGGTCGAACGCAAGCGCCTGGAGCGGGCGGCGCGCAAGGCCTATGCCACCGATTTGTCCACCGGCCTGCCCAACCATGCCCAGCTGATGGAGCACATGAGCCATTTGCTGGCGTTGCGCGAGCGCGAGCCTGCGGCGATGGCGCTGCTGGCGCTGCGCATCGATGGCCTGGCCGTCACCGAGGCCAGGCTGGGCACCGAGGCCGCCAATGTGCTGCGCCGCAAGGTGGCGGTGCGGCTGCGCTCGGGCCTGCGGGCCAGCGATGTGGTGGCGTCGGTGGGGATCGACAGCTTTGTGGTGCTGCTGGCCTGGATCGATGACCCGGCCAATGCCGACCGGGTGGCCGGCAAGCTGGTGCAATCGTTGCAGCGGCCGTTCACGGTGGCCGGCCAGGATGTGGCGGTGGCCGTCAGCCTGGGCGTGGCGCAATACCCGCAGCACGGCAAGGAGGCCGAGACCCTGTTGCGGCGCGCGCTCAGCCAGGCCGGTGAGGCGCGGCTGCTGGGCCGGCCGGGCTTGAGCCCCCGGGGTGGCGCGGCGGCGGCCAACGACGAGTGAGACCGGGCTGATTGCCTGATGGCCTGATGGCCTGATGGCCTGGCCCAGCGGCCGGCCTTACTTCTGGATATCACCCAGGCAGAGGTATTTGATCTCGACGTAGTCATCGATGCCCTGGTGCGCGCCCTCGCGGCCCAGGCCGGATTGCTTGACGCCGCCAAACGGCACCTCGGCGGTGCTGATCAGGCCGGTGTTGATGCCCACCATGCCGTATTCCAGCGCCTCGCCCACCCGGAACACCCGGCCGATGTCGCGGCTGTAGAAGTAGCTGGCCAGGCCGAACTCGGTGGCATTGGCCAGTGCGATCACCTCGGCCTCGGTGGTGAAGCGGAACACCGGCGCCACCGGGCCGAAGGTCTCCTCCCTGGCGCACAGCATGTCGGACGTGACGTCGGCCAGCACCGTGGGGGCGTAGAAGCGCCCGCCCAGGCCGGCCAGCCGCTCACCACCGGCCACCAGCCGCGCGCCCTTGGCCAGCGCATCGGCCACATGGGCCTGCACCTTGGCCAGGCCCTGGTCGTCGATCAGCGGGCCTTGGGTGATACCGGGCTCAAAGCCGTTGCCCACCTTGATGCTGCGGCTGCGCTCGGCCAGCTTGTCAACAAACTGCTCGTAGACACCGGCCTGCACATAGAAGCGATTGGCGCAGACGCAGGTCTGGCCGGCGTTGCGGTATTTGCTGACCATCGCGCCCTCGACGGCCGAATCGATGTCGGCATCGTCAAACACGATGAAGGGCGCATTGCCACCCAGCTCCAGGCTGATCTTCTTGACGCTGGGCGCGCATTGGCGGGCCAGGATGCGGCCGACCTCGGTCGATCCGGTGAAGGACAAGTGCCGCACCAGGTCGCTGCTGCACAGCACATTGCCGATCTCGATGGATTGCGCCGCATCGGCCGTCAGGATGTTGAGCACCCCGGCCGGCATGCCGGCGCGCTGGGCCAGCTCGGCCAGCGCCAGCGCTGACAGCGGCGTCGCCTCGGCCGGCTTGATGATCACGGTGCAGCCGGCGGCCAGGGCTGGTGCGACCTTGCGGGTGATCATCGCGATGGGGAAGTTCCAGGGCGTGATCGCCGCGCAGACGCCGACGGGCTGCTTGATGACGATGTAGCGCTTGTTGTTGTCGGTGGTGGGGATGGTCTCGCCGTAAACGCGCTTGGCTTCTTCGGCAAACCACTCGATGAAGCTGGCGCCATAGACCACCTCGCCGCGCGCCTCGGCCAGCGGCTTGCCCTGCTCGGCGGTCATGATGCGGGCCAGGTCGTCGGCATGCTGCTGCAGCAGCGCAAACCACTTCATCATGATCGCGGCCCGCTCCTTGGCGGTCTTGGCACGCCAGGCCGGCCAGGCCCGGTCGGCCGCGACGATGGCGTTGTGGCAGTCCACCGGGCCCAGGTTGGCCACATCCGCCAGCTTGACGCCGGTGGCCGGATCGATGACGTCGAACCGCGGGTGGCCGCCCATCCCGGCGGCCACCCATTCACCGCCGATCAGCGCATCGGTCTTGAGCAGGCTGGGGTCGTTCAGGGTCGACAGGGGGGAGGTCTGGTTGTCCATGGTGCTGGCTCCGGGGCATTGATCGAAAAGGGCTGCGGCGAGCTTAGCGCAGGCCGCCGCAGGTCGCGAAAGGCGGCCACGGGCCGCCACCGGCCACCCAGCACCGGCGTTACCGCCTCAGTCGATCTCGATGCCCTTGGCCACGCTGGCCCACATCGCCCGCTCGCGCGCCGCAAAGGCGGCCAGTTGCTCGGCCGTGCCCGACCATGGCGCATAGCCCAGCGCCGCCAGCCGGGCCGAGAAGTCGGCGCTGGCCAGCACCTTGCGGGTGGCCTCGGCCAGGCGCTCAGCTATTGCTGGCGCCAATTTCTGCGGGCCGTACAAGGCCATCCAGCCCACCACCTCGTAGCCCGGCAGGCCGGCCTCGCGCATGGTCGGCACCTCGGGCAGCATGGCATTGCGGGTGGCCGAGGTGACGGCCAGCGCGCGCACCTGGCCGGCGCTGATGTACTTCTGGGCACCGCCGACGATGTCGAACATCATCTGCAACTGGCCGCCGATCACATCGTTCATGGCCGGCGCGTTGCCCTTGTAGGGCACATGCGTGAGTGAGGCCTTGCCCTGCAACGCCAGCAGCTCACCACTGAGGTGGTTGGACGCGCCCACCCCGGCCGAGCCATAGAACACCTTGCCCGGGTTGGCGCGGGCCTGGGCCAGCAGCTCGGCCACGCTGCGCAGCGGGCTGGCCTGCGGCACCACCAGCACATTGGCATAGCTCAGCAGCGGGCTGACCGGGGTCAGGTCGCGGGCCGGGTCGTAGCGCATCTTTTTCTGGATATTGGGCACGATGGTGATGGTCGGGCTGGCGGCAAAAAACAAGGTGCTGCCGTCGGCCGGCGCGCCCACTGTCATCTCGCCGGCCAGCGCGCCACTGGCACCGGGCTTGTTCTCGACGATCACGTTGGCGCCAAGCTCCTGCGCCAGTGCGGGCGCGAAGATGCGCGCCATGGCGTCCACCGGGCCGCCCGCTGCGTAGCCCACCAGTAGCCGCACGCTGCCACCGGCCGCCGGTTGGGCGGCGGCCAGGCCGGGCAGGGTACTGGCCAGCAGGGTCGTCAGCAGAAGGCGGCGGGCAGAGGGTCGATTCATCCAGGCTCCAGGCAGGGGTGGCGCAGCTTGCCGGGGCCGGACGGCCGGCGCAATCGGGGATTTCCGGTCGCCACTGCGCTGGCCGGGTGGCTGCGAAGCGGGCAGACTTGAGCCCGGCACCTCCAACCCCTGCGCGCCTCGGCGCACCGCTGCGATGACCACTCCCGCCCCCGGCCTGCAGGCCCGCCATCAGCAAGCGCTGGACGACGGCCGCTTTCTCATCCAGCGCTGCGCCGCCTGCCAGCGCCATGTCTATTTCCCGCGCGTGCTGTGCCCGCATTGCGGCGCGCCCGAGCCCGAGCTGGTCGCGCCCGGCGGCGGCGGCCAGGTCTTGGCGGTGACGGTGGTCAGCCGGCGTGTCGAGCAGGGCGGCGACTACAACGTCTGCATGGTGGGCCTGGACGAGGGTGTGCAGCTGATGAGCCAGGTGCAAGGCGTGGCGCCCGGCAGCGTGCAGGTGGGCCAGCGCGTACGGGCCCGGGTGCAGCAGCAGGCCGGCCACGGCCGGGTGGTGTTTGACCTGGAGGGCGCGCTGTGAGCGTCGATCTGCAGGCCCTGCCTGGCGCCAGCGTGAGCCCGCAGCTCAGGGCCCTGCGCGGCAGCACGGCCATCGCCGGGGTGGCCACCTTCGGCTGTGGCGAATCCCCCGGCTACACCGAGATGGAACTGCTGGCCATCGCCGCCCAGCGCGCGGTGGCCGATGCCGGCCTGACCCTCGCCGACATCGACGGCCTGTGCACCGCCAGCGTGCTGAGCACGATGTGGCCGATGCCGGTGATCGAGTACCTGGGCCTGAACCCGACCTTTGTCGACGGCACCATGCTGGGCGGCAGCAGCTTCATCGCCCACCTGATGCCGGCGATGCTGGCGCTGGCGGCCGGCCAGTGCAATGCGGTGCTGGTGTGCTACGGCAGCACCCAGCGCAGTGGCACGATGAACCGCAAGGCGGTGGGCGATGCGCGCCGGGTGATGGA
>JANLZT010000669.1:0-1561 GCA_031366465.1 Betaproteobacteria bacterium
CCGACGCGCAAAGCCCTGCCAGGGGCCGGGCTCAACCGGCGCGGCGTCGGCCGGGTTGGCTGGGTTGGCCTGGGCAGAGGGCGGGGTGGGCATGGCGTCGATTGTGGTGGTGCTTGCAGCAGGCTCTGGGCGAGGCTGGCAGGGCGCGGTCGCGGTGCTCAAGCCGCCAGTGCCGAGTTGCCACTGCCAGCCTGCCGGCCAGCCAGCCCCTGCTGCCAGACCCGCCAGGCGCGCGCGCCGAACAGGCCGCAGGCCAGGCCGTACACCGCGCAGGCCGCCAGCTCGAAGCCCGGCAGGTTGGCCAGGGCCGGCAGCATCGCCAGCGACGCGGCAATCGCATAGCGCAGCCAGAAGATCCCCATCAGCAGGGCCATTGGCGCCCAGCTGCCGCCGATCGCGAAGCGGCCGTCGGCCAGCACCCGCACCTGGCGCGGCAGGCCCAGCCAGCGGTTCAGCACCGCCCCCGCCACCACGCCCAGCAGCCAGCCGGCGGCCACCAGCGGCTGCAGGCCAAAGGCGCCCAGCGCCGACTGCACCGACAAGGCCGCCAGCGCCAACGGCTGGATCAGCAGCCGGCGCGCGCTGAGCACATGGTCGCGGGCCTGCAGCAGGCCCAGCGCCACCAGGGCGGCCAGGATCAGCCAGACCCAGGGCGGGGTGTGGCTCAGGATGGTGAGGGCGAATGGGGTCATGGCGGGCTCCTTGGGGTCGGGCAAGGGTTGAGGTGAGCACATGCTGCGCCCCGCCCCAGGCCACCGATAGCCTGGCGCGACAAGCTGCCCAGGGCTGTCGTCAGATGTCTGGCTGGCGACGTGAGATGCGGCGCCGCCGACAAGCGCGGCGGGTGCGCCGCCGCCGGCCCGGCGGGTCAGCGCCGGCGCGAACCGCCCAGCAGCGAGCCCAGCACGCCGCGGATCAACTCGCGGCCCACGGCAGAGCCAATCGAGCGCATCGCCGAGGTGGCGGCGGTCTGGGCCAGGCCGGCATGGCGGCCACCGCGCGGGCCGGTGCTGCCGAAGACCATGTCCTTCAAGCCGTCGATCAGGCCACCGCCAGCCTCGGCCGGCGCGGCGCTGCCAGCGGTCTGGCCTGGCGCTGTGGCGGCATCGGTTTCATCGGCCATGCTGCGGCCGGCCGTAGCAGCATCCCCAGCCGCTGCCACCCGGCCCGAGAGCTTTTCATAGGCCGACTGCCGATCCACCGTTTTCTCGTAAACCCCCGCCACCAGCGAGCCTTTGATCAGCGCCTGGCGCTGCTCGGGCGTGATCGGCCCGATCAGGCTGCCCGGCAGCAGCACGAACACCCGCTGGGTGAGGCTGGGCCGGCCCTTGTCGTCCAGGCAACTGACCAGGGCCTCGCCCACCGCCAGCTCGGTGATCGCGGTCTCGATGTCCAGCCCGGGGTTGGCGCGCATGGTGCTGGCCGCGCTCTTGACGGCCTTCTGGTCGCGCGGGGTGAAGGCGCGCAGCGCATGCTGCACCCGGTTGCCCAGCTGGCCCAGCACGGTGTCGGGCAGGTCCAGCGGGTTCTGCGTCACGAAGTACACCCCCACGCCCTTGCT
>JANLZT010000685.1:0-6708 GCA_031366465.1 Betaproteobacteria bacterium
ACAGCTTCTCGCCGGTGAAGCCCGGGCCTTGGGCGAGCTTGTTGGGGTCGGCCTTGACCGGGCGCACCTCCAGCACAAACTGGTTGTCGCTCTGGTAGGCGCTGTGCTCCCAGTTGCCGCGCGGCTCGACCACCATGCGCACCCGGTCACCACTCTGGAAGGTGGTCACGCTCTGCACCGGGGTGCCAAAGTCGGCCACGTCCAGGCGGCGCCGCA
Source organism: Betaproteobacteria bacterium (assembly GCA_031366465.1). GTDB lineage: Bacteria > Pseudomonadota > Gammaproteobacteria > Burkholderiales > Burkholderiaceae_C > Pseudaquabacterium. The sequence continues at coordinate 217 of JANLZT010000685.1, forward strand.
AGGTCTCGGGCAGGCTCGAGCGCAGGAACTCGACCACCAGGCTCTGGCCCTGCTGGCGGATGTCCACACCCACCTGGGTGCTGGCCAGCGCCACCACTACCCGGCCGGCGCCGTCGCCACCGCGGCGGAAGTCGATGTCGCGCAACGGCAGCCGGTCCTGGTTTTGGGGCGCCGCGAAATGCACCGCATCGTTGGGCGCCGGGGCGGCAGCCACCGCACCGGCGTTGTCGAGCACCACCACCAGCACTTTGCCTTGCAACTCGGTGCGGTAGTTGGCAGCCTGGCGCAGATTGAGCACCAGACGCGTGCGCTCACCGGCCTGGGCCACCGCCACTGAGCGCAGATTGCCCTGGTTGATGTCAACCACCGATTTGCCCAGCGCATTGCCGACGCCGGGCAGATCCAGCGCGATGCGCGGCGGCGCCTGCACCGCAAAGCCGGCGGGCAAGGCCGTCAGCGCCTCGGACAGCTCAATGCGGACCACGTCGGCACCGGCTTGCTGGCTGCTGCTGATGGCGGTGATGGTCACGCCGCCTGGCGTGGCCGGGGTGGCCGGCGCCGAGGCGGCGGCCGGGGGGGTGGCCTGGGCCAGCACCGCCATCGGTGCCGCACAGGCCAGCACGACGGCAACGAGCCGGGCGCGCCACTTGGGCATGGTTGTTGTCTCCTGCAGAGTGTTCATCGCGCCTTCTCCTGCCCACGCTCCTGCAATTGCAGCGTTGCCGGGCGCTCGGTCCATTCACCTGCAGAGTCCTGCACGATCTCGCGCAGCGCCACCTCGGTCTCGGTGATGCGCACCACCCGGCCATAGTTCTGGCCGATGTAGTCGCCGGCCTTGACCTGGTAGAGCAGGCTCTCGACCCGCAGCAGCGCCATCGGCCGGTTGGCCTTGCTGACACTGCCCACCATGGTCATCATCTCCAGTGAAAAGGCCTCCAGCGGCTCTTTGCGCCGGTTCAATTCGGCCGCCAACAAGGAGTTGGACTGCCGCGATTCCTGCTTGAGCGCCACGCTCAGCTTCTGCGCCGAGAACGGGTCGATCAGCTGCCCATTGGCATAGGGCACCGGGTCGAATTTCTTGGGCGCCGCCAGGGCCTGCACGCGTGGCCGCACCTCGCGGCGTTGCTGGTCCATCCAGGCTTGCAGCTCTTGGGTCTCACCGTCACAAGCGGCCAGCAGCGCCAGGCTCAACAGGCACAGCAGCCCGGTGGCGGCCGGCCAACGGCGTGTCGGGCCCGGCGTGTGCAGCGCATTCAATGCACTGGCCCGCGCGATCATTTGCGGGCCACCTTGGCCTTGGCCTCGGCATCCAGGCGGGCCTTGCGCATGTCGGCCAGCTCGTTGGTGTCGAGGTAGCGGTAGGTGCGCGCCACGGCATCCATGGCCAGCACGCCCGCAGCGTCTTTGCCGGTGGGTGCGATGTTGAGGTTGTGCAGCGTGACGATGCGCGAGAGATTGGCCACATCGGCGGTGAAGGCGCCGATGTCATGGAAACGGCCAGTCACCTTCAGGGCGATCGGCAGCACCGCGTAGTAGTCCTTGACTTCGACCACCCCGGGCCGGAACAGCTCGAACTGCAAACCGCGGCCGATGCCGGCCTGGTTGATGTCCGACAGCAGCGCGTCCATCTCGGCCTTGCCGGGCAATTGGCGCTCCAGCTGGGTCACGTATTCCTGGACCTGCTGCTTTTGCTTGCGCAACTCGGACAGATTGACCGCCTGCGACAGCTTGCTGCGGTAGTCTTCCTTGAGGGTGGGCTCCACCCGTCGCTCGGCCTCAAGTTGGTCGGACGCGCCCGACACCAGCAAGAACCAGCCCAGGGCCAGGGCCAGCAGGCCCGCCCCGATCCAGGCGCAGACCTTGGGCAACAGCGGCCATTGCCCGGGCTCTTGCGGGTTGAGGCCCCGAAATTGCAGCGACGCCCGGTCAAAGGCCGTGGCCACGTCGATGTTTGCCGGGCGGGTGGTGTTGTTGTTCATGCCGGAATCCTCAGGCCGAGCGGCGCGCCGCAGCGCTGGCGGGCCGCTCGGGTGCCGACGCAGCGCCGGCCGGCAGCGCGCTGGTCTGCTTGACCGAGACCCGCAGCGCAAACTCATACAGGCGGCGCTGCTCGCGGGCACCCGGCGTCGCGGGCTGGGTGATGGCCTTGATCTCGACCAGTTCCATGCGGTCCAGCCAGGGTGAATTGGCTTGCGTGTTGCGCAGAAACTCGGACACCCGCTCATTGGTCTGCGCCATGCCGTTGAGCAGCACCACCCCGTCGGTCTGCCGAATGGCGGTGAGGTAGACGCCCTCGGGCGTCATGCGAACCAGCTCATCGAGCAGATGCACCGGCACGTTGCGATTGAGCTGCAGGTCTTCCACCGCGCTCTGGCGGGCCTTGAGGCCCTCGATCTCGCTGCGCAGGTTGGCGATGTCCTTGATCTGGCTCTCCTGGCGGCTGATCTCGGCGCGCAAAAACGCATTGCGCTGCTGCTGGCCGACCATCAACTGCTGCTCCACGCCATACCAGAGCACAGCCAACACCGCACCCACGCCAGCCGCCAGACCCAGGCCGACAAAAAAATTGCGCTTGCGCTGGCGCCGCTTTTCCTCGCGGTGCGGCAGCAGGTTGATCAAGATCACTGCGTGAACCTCCGCATCGCCAGGCCGCAGGCGGTGAGGTAGGACGGCGCTTCCTTGCGCACCTTGGCCTCGCGCACGCCGCTGCCGATCTTCATGCCGTCAAAGGGGTTGACCACCATCGCGGCAAAACCGGTCAGTGCGGTGACCCGGTCCTTCAGGCCCGGCAGGGTGGCGGTGCCGCCCGCCAACATCACGTAGTGCACCTTGTGGTGGGGCGTGCTGGTGAAGAAGTACTGCAGCGCCCGGCCGATCTCTTGCGATAGGCTGTCAACAAAGGGCGTGAGGATCTGGTTCTCGTAGTCTTCGGGCAGCTCACCGGCCAGCTTTTTCTGCTCGGCTTCTTCGAACGAAAACCCGTACTGGCGCGAGATCAGCGAGGTGAGCTGGCTGCCACCAAAGGCCTGGTCACGGTCATACAGCATCTCGCCCTCGCGCAGCACCTTCAGGCTGGTGGTGTCGGCGCCGATCTCGAACAGCGCGATCAGCGCATCGCGGCCCTGGTTGGGCAGGGTATCGACCACCCGGCTGATGGCCAGCAGCGCAGCATGGCTCTCGATATCGAGCACCACCGGCTTGAGGCCGGCGGCCTCGGCCAGGCCCTGACGGTCTTGCACCCGCTCCTTGCGCGAGGCGGCAATCAACACCTCGACATCGCCACTGGACGTGGGGCTGGGCCCGATGACGCAGAAATCAAGGCTGACTTCATCCAACGAGAACGGGATGTACTGGTTGGCCTCAGACTCCACCTGCAGCTCAAGCTCTTCGTCGCGCAGGCCGGCCGGCAGGTTGATGCGTTTGGTGATCACCGCCGATTGGGGCATCGCCAGCACCACCTGCTTGGTCTTGGTGCCGCTCTTGTCCAGCAGCTTGCGCACGGCAGTGACGACCTCTTCGAACTTCTCGATCTGGCCGTCGGTGATCCAGCCTTTCTCGAAAGGCTCGGTGGCCAGGCGCTCCAGCACGTACTCGCCGGACGACGACATGCCCAACTCGACCAGCTTGGCGCTGGACGAGCTGATGTCCAGCCCGATCATGGGCACATGCTTGCGGCCCAGCAGCAGGTCCAGAACAGTCACGGATGGCGTCTCCAAACGACAAACAAGCGACAAACAATCGGCAAATAATCGACAAACCAGCGGCGGTCAATACTTAAGAAGTTACTTCAATGCTAGCAGTAAAGCCTATGTAGCCCAAAGGAAATCACCCCTGCAAGCCCCCGTCCACGTTGCGGCGGACCGACGCTTGCAAGGCGATTTGCAACAAGGCGCAAACCGCCCTGCAACAGCCCGCAACCCAGCCATCGCGGCGCTGCCACCAAGGCATGGCGTGGGCCGGTCCGGCGGGCGGGGCCAGCGGCAGGCTTTCTATACACTGACCGGTCCATGAGTGAACATGAGCGCGCGCCCCCAGCGTCACGGCAGTCCGAGGCGCCTGCGGCGGCCCGTCGACGCGGCTTTGTGCCCCGTCCGGTCTGGTTGGCGCTGGGATGGCTGGCCGGGCTGGGTCTGGCGGCCGGGCTGACCGGCGCGTTGCTGATCGGCCTGGCACTGGCGGTGGCCTACCCCAACCTGCCCGAAATCAGCGGCCTGACCGACTACCGGCCCAAGCTGCCGCTGCGGGTGATCTCGGCCGACGGCGTGCTGCTGGGCGAGTTTGGCGAAGAACGGCGCATCTTTATGCCCATCACGCAGACGCCTAAGGTGATGCAAGACGCGGTGCTGGCGATCGAGGACGCCCGCTTCTACCGCCACAACGGCGTGGACTACCTGGGTGTGCTGCGGGCCGGCCTGGCGCAGTTCAACAAGGCCAAGAGCCAGGGGGCGTCAACCATCACCATGCAGGTGGCGCGCAATTTCTACCTGTCCACCGAGAAGACCTTCACCCGCAAGATCTACGAGATCCTGCTGGCCCTCAAGATTGAGCGCCTGCTGAGCAAGCAGCAGATCCTGGAGGTCTACATGAACCAGATCTTCCTGGGCCAGCGGGCCTACGGCTTTGCTGCAGCCAGCGAGATCTACTTCGGCAAGCCGCTGACCGCTGTCAGCGTGGCCGAGGCGGCGATGCTGGCCGGCCTGCCGCAGGCGCCGTCGGCCTACAACCCGGTGTCCAACCCCAAGCGCGCCACGCGCCGCCAGCAGTACATCATCGACCGCATGGAGGCCAATGGCTTCATCACCGAAGAACAAGCCGAGGCCGCCCGCAACGAGACTTTGAAGCTGCGCGAGCCCAGCGACACCAGCGTGCATGCCGAGTACGTGGCCGAGGCGGTGCGCCAGCTGATCTACAGCCAGTACGGCAACGAGACCACCACCCGCGGCCTGAATGTGCAGGTCACGGTGGACGCCACTGACCAGGCAGTGGCCTACCGCGCGCTGCGCCGCGGTTTGCTGGACTACGAACGGCGCCAGGTCTACCGCGGCCCCGAGGGCCATGTCGATCTGCCCGCCGACCCCACCGCTCTGGACACCCGCATCGCCGAGGCCCTGGCCGACCACCCGGACAACGACGAGTTGAAGGCCGCCGTGGTGCTGGAGGCTTCGCCCCGCAAGGTGGTGGCGGTGCTGCAGTCGGGTGAGTCCATCACCATCACCGGCGACGGCCTGAAACCGGTCGCCTCGGGCCTGGCCGACAAGGCCGAACCGCAGAAACAGATCCGCCGTGGCGCGGTGGTGCGGGCGGTGCGCGGCGCCAAGGGCGACTGGGCGCTGACCCAGGTGCCCGAGGTGGAGGGCGCGTTCGTGGCGATGGACACCCGCAGCGGCGGCATTCGCGCGCTGGTGGGGGGGTTCGACTTTGGCAAGAGCAAGTTCAACCATGTCACCCAGGCCTGGCGCCAGCCGGGATCGAGTTTCAAGCCCTTCATCTACTCGGCCGCGCTCGAAAAAGGCTTCACCCCGCAGACCATCGTCAACGATGCGCCGCTGTTTTTCGACGCCGGCACCACCGGCAGCCAGCCCTGGGAGCCCAAGAACTACGACGGCAAGTTCGAGGGCCCGATGCCACTCAAGACCGCCCTGGCCAAATCCAAGAACATGGTCTCGATCCGGGTGCTGCAGTCCACCGGGGCGCGCTTTGCCCAGGGCTGGATCACCCGTTTTGGCTTTGATGCCGACAAGCATCCGGCCTTTCTGACGATGGCGCTGGGCGCGGGCTCGGTCACGCCTTTGCAGTTGGCCAGCGGCTACAGCGTGTTCGCCAACGGCGGCTACCGCGTCAACCCCTTGCTGATCACCCGCATCACCGACAACAAGGGCCGGGTGCTGCAGCAAAGCACGCCGCCGGTGATCGACGAGGCGATGCGGACCATCGACGCCCGCAATGCCTTCGTGATGTCGCAATTGCTGGGTGAGGTGGCGCGCTCGGGCACCGCCTACAAGGTCTGGCAGACCTTCAAGCGGGCTGACCTGGCGGGCAAGACCGGCACCACCAATGACTCGATGGACGCCTGGTTTGCCGGCTACCAGCCCAACTTGGCGGCGGTGGTGTGGATAGGCTACGACAACCCGCGCAAGCTGGGCGACAAGGAGACCGGCGGCGGCCTGGCACTGCCGGTGTGGATCGAATACATGGCCCATGCGCTGCGCAAGCTGCCCGAGCAGGTGGCGGTGCCGCCGGCAGGTCTGGTGCAGCGCGGCAGCGATTGGGTGTTCGAGGAGTTCGCCTCGGGTGGCGGCATCAGCAGCGTGGGCCTGGACGACAAGCTGCCCGAAGCCCCCAGCCCCGATGAGCGCAAGAGCATCCTGGATCTGTTCCGCTGACCCAGCCCGGGCTTGAGGCCGCCGTCAGGGCGCGACGAAGACCAAGCCCTGCCCCGCCTGCGCGCTGGCATGTTGCGACAAGGCCGCAAAAAATTCACTGCCATCGCGG
>JANLZT010000707.1:0-1846 GCA_031366465.1 Betaproteobacteria bacterium
CGGCTTGTAGGGCACGCCCACCACGTCGAAGAACCTGAACTGGTATTCCAGGAACAAAAAGACCACGATGTAGTGCATGGCAAAGGTGGACAGCACAAAGTACAGGCCGCGCACCCGCAGTGAGGGCAGGCCCGCCAGCAATCCGGCCGCCGCACCGGCCAGCGCTGCGGCCAGCAGCACCGCCGGGAAGGGCCAGCCCCATTGCGAGCCGGTGATCGCCCCCACCATCGCCCCCACCGCGTAAAAGGCCGCATGGCCGATCGAGATCAACCCGGCACAGCCGGTGAGGTAGTTGAGCGACAGCGCGCCCAGCATCGCGATCAACATCAGGTTGACCTGGGTCAGGCCCAGGTTGAGCAAGGCCATGTTCGACAGCCGCACGCCGAACAGCGTGCGGTCGGTCAGCAGCACTGGCAAGTAACACAGCAGCGCGATGGCGACGATCACCGCCAACCGGCGCCAGGGGCTTTTTTGCGGGCTGGGGGCCAGGCTGGCCGCCAAGGCAAGGGATGGAGTGTTCATAGGGCGAAGGTCTTCTGTGCAGGCGGCGGCAGCGTCACACCCGCCCGAGTTCACGTTGGCCGAACAGGCCCCAGGGCCGCACCATCAAGATCAGCAGCAGCAGGCCGTAGATCAGGATGTCGCTGGATTTGGGCGAGATATAGCTGCTGGCCAGTTGCTCGATCACCCCCACCAGCAGGCCGCCGATGATGGCGCCCGGGATGCTTTGCATGCCGCCGATCACCACCGCCGGCAGGGCCAGCAGGCCGATGCCTTCCAGATCAGTGGACGCGATCTGCAACTGGCCCAGGAACAGCCCGCCAATGGCCGCCAGCGTGCTGCCGATGGCCCAGGCCAGCCGGTTCATCACATTGACATTGACGCCCGAGACCACCGCCGCCTCATGGCTGTCGGCGGTGGCGCGCATCAGCAGGCCCACCGAGGTGAAGCGAAAGAAGGCGCCAAAGCCCGCCATGCAGGCCCAGCTGACCAGCGCGGCGGTGAGGTGCAACTGCGAGACCCGGATGCCGCCCACCAGGAACATGCCGCTGGGCAGCGGCGTGACCAGGTTGCGGCCTTGCGGGCCGAACAGGATCTCGATCACCGCCCGCATCACGATCGACAGCGCGATCGTCAGCATGATGACCGAGAGCATCGGCCGGCCCGCCAGCGGCTGGATCAGCAGCACATGGATGGCCACGCCCAGCGCGGCGGCCGATGCCACGATGAAGACGATGGCCAGTGCAAACGGCAGTTGCAGCAGCGTGATCGCGGTGACTGCAAAAAATGCGCCGCAGACCACGAACATGCCCTGGGCAAAGTTGAAGACCTCGGTAGCCTTGAACACGATGGCAAAACCCAGGGCCACCAGGCCGTAGATGCTGCCAAGGGCCAGGCCGCTGAAAAGAACTTGGGCGAGCATGCTGCGGTGCGTCGGGTTGCTTGGGCCGGCCGCTTACTTGGCGGTGTACTTCTGGTAGTCGCTGTACTGGCCGAAGTGTTTGAAGGTGTTGTTGCTGTAGTCGTAGCCAAACATCTTCAGCACCGTCGGGCCGGCGTGGTTGCTGGGCGTGTAGCTGATCGGCGCGGCCAGGCCCTTGCTGTCGACCACGAAGCCCTTGTTCATCACGTCCACCAGCTTGGCGCGGGTGGGCTCGGGGCCGGCCTTGGCCAGCGATTCAGCCGCCATCTGCGCCACCACCCAGCCGGCCACATAGTTGATGTCGGCCTTGAGCGCGCTGCGGCCCACCTTGTCGGCAAAGGCTGAGAGATCCCGGTTGCCCGGGGTCTGGTCAGACCCGCCCGGGGTGAAGCAGCTGACAAAGGTGTAGTTGGCGCCGGCCTG
>JANLZT010000714.1:0-1540 GCA_031366465.1 Betaproteobacteria bacterium
ACCACGATGGGGTGGGGCCCGAACAGGTTGATGTGCACGGTAGACGCTGCGGCCATGCCGCCGCCATGGCTGGCCACCTCGTGCAGCATCAGCGCGGCCTCGGTCACGCCCAGGCCGGCGCCGCCGTAGTCGGTGGGCATCGTGATGCCCAGCCAGCCGGCATCGGCCATGGCGCGGTGAAACTCGCGCGGGAAGGCGCCGTCGTCATCGCGCGCCAGCCAGTAGGCGTCGTCAAAGCGCCGCACCACGGCGTTGACGCCGTCGCGGATGGCCCGGTGGTCGTCGGATTCCGAGAAGTCCATGGTCGTCGTTCAGGCAGACAAACCCAGCGTGCGCCGGGCCTGGGTGAGGTGGGGCTTGTCGATCATCAGGCCGTCCAGGCTGAGCGCACCGGCATCGGGCTGGGCCGCGAAGGCATCGACGATGCGGCGCGCATGGGCCAGCTCGGCCGCGCTGGGTGAGTAGGCCTCGTTGATGGCCAGCACCTGATCGGGGTGGATGGCAATGCGGCCGCAGTAGCCGCGCCGCCGCGACGCCCGGCAGGCCGCGCGCAGGCCGGCGTCATCCCGAAAATCGACATGCACGGTGTCGATGGCCGGCACCCCGGCTGCGGCGGCAGTGCACAGGCACAGTGCGCTGGCCCATTGGTAGAGCGGTGAATAGGTGCCGTCTTCGTCGCGGTTGGCCACCGCGCCGATGGCCGCTGACAAATCCTCGGCACCCCAGGTGATGGCCGCCAGGCGCGGCAGCGCACAGCCCGCCATGCTGCCCATCTGCAGCATCGCTTCGGGCGTCTCGGTGGCCACCGGGATGATGCGCACTGCGCCAGCGGCCAGGCCGACGCGGGCCTCCAGCGCGTCGAGCATGTGGGACAGGCGCCCGATGTCGGCCGCGCCGCGCATCTTGGGCAGCATGATGCCCGCCAGGCCGGGCCCGACCACGCCGGCCAGGTCGTGCAGCGTGAAAGTGGAGTCGAGCGGGTTGATGCGCACGTACAGCCGGGCCGACAGGCTGCCGGCCTGCGCCGCGATGAAATCAGCCGCCATGCGGCGCGCGGCCGGCTTGCGCGATTGCGCCACCGAGTCTTCCAGGTCAAGGATCAGCACGTCGGCCGGGCTGCTGCAGGCCTTGGCCAGCTTGCGCTCGCTGTCGGCGGGCACAAACAACCAGCTGCGCAGCGCTGTCATGCTGCCCTCCCGGCCGCTGGGCCGGGGGTTGGCAAATCCTCGGCCGCCGGCCTGCGCAACATCAGGGCCTGGCGGGTGCAGGTGCAGACCTCCTGGCCGCGCTGGTTGAAGCCCTGGTGCAGGAAGGTGACGATGCCGGCATTGGGCCGGCTTTGGCTGCTGCGCAGGCCCATCACGGTGGTGCGCGAGCGCAGCGTGTCGCCGTGGAAAACCGGTGACGGGAAGCGCGTGTCGGTCATGCCCAGGTTGGCCACCGTGGTGCCCAAGGTGGTGTCTTGCACCGCCAGCCCGATCACCAGGCCCAGCGTGAAGATGCTGTTGACCAGGGGTTGGCCAAACTCGGTGCCCTTGCA
>JANLZT010000767.1:0-2446 GCA_031366465.1 Betaproteobacteria bacterium
ACGAGACCTACACCGCCCAGTGCATCATCATCACCGACCAGGACAACAACCAGATCGCCGCCTTCCACCCTGGCGCGATGATGCTGGCCCACACCACCGTGGTGCCGGCCGACCGCAAGGACATCACCCTGGCCATCATCGCGCCCGACGGCCGCGAGGCCATGCAGGGCCACGGCGACCAGTTGGCCGCCGCCGGCATCCCCTTCGTCTTCGACCCGGGCCAGAACCTGCCGCTGTTTGACGGCGCCGAGCTGCGCCGCTTCACCCAGCAGGCGCGCTGGGTGGCTGTCAACGACTACGAGGGCCACATGCTGTGCGAGCGCATGGGCACCACGCTGGAGGACTTGTCACGCCAGCCCAACCTGGCCGGCGTGGTGGTCACGCTGGGCGAGCAGGGCTGCGATCTGTGGCAAGCCGGCGTGCGCACCCATGTGCCGGGCGTGGCCGCCACCGAGGTGCTGGACCCGACGGGCTGCGGTGATGCCTTCCGCGGTGCGCTGCTGCATGGCCTGTCGCTGGGCTGGCCGCTGGAGCGCTGCGTGGCCCTGGGCAACCGGGTGGGCGCGCTCAAGATCGCCCAGCGCGGTGGCCAGAACCACCAGATACCGGCGGCGATGATCGCGGCGGCTTGAGGCTTGGACCACGCCCATGAGCCGCCGCCGGCTGCTCAAAATGCTGGGCCTGCCCCTGCTGCCCGCAGCGCTGGGGCCGGCGGCAGCCGCTGCGGCGGCCAGCCTGCCAGCGCCCCGGCGGCGGCCGGGTGACGCCGGGTGGCCGTCGGCAGCGCAATGGCAGGCCCTCCAGCAGCAAGTGGGCGACGCCTTCGTCGATGTCCATTCACCGCTGGACGCCTGCCTGCATGACCCCGCCAGCGACGCCTGCAAGCGGCTGTTTGGCGCGCTGAAAAACCCCTACTACCTGGGCGATCAGGTGGCCTTGACCCAGACCCTGGGCTGGGTGGATGCCTGGACATCGCGGCCCAGCGCGCATGCAGTGGCGGCGCGCCATGCGGCGGATGTTGTTGCCGCTGTCAACTTCGCGCGCCAGCACCGGCTTCGCCTGGTGATCAAGGGCGGTGGCCACAGCTACCAGGGCACGTCCAACGCCGCCGACTCGCTGCTGCTCTGGACCCGCCGCATGGCCGATGTGCGCCTGCACGAGGCCTTTGTGGGCCAGGGCTGCGCCGGCACCCCGCCCAGCCGGGCGGTCAGCGTGGGCGCGGGCGCCCTTTGGGCCCAGGTCTACGACGCGGTGACCACCCAAGGGGGCGGCTATGTGCAAGGCGGGGGCTGCTTGTCGGTGGGGGTGGCCGGCCTGGTGCAGAGCGGCGGCTTCGGCAGCTTCTCCAAGGCTTATGGCACGGCGGCGGGCAGCCTGATCGAGGCCGAGCTGGTGACCGCCGACGGGGCCCTGCGGGTCGCCAATGCCAACACCCACGCTGACCTGTTCTGGGCCCTCAAGGGCGGCGGCGGTAGTGGCTTTGGCGTCGTGACGCGCTTGACGCTGCGCGTGCACCCCTTGCCCGAGACCTTCGGCGCCGTCAACCTGACGATCAAGGCCGACTCAGCGCCGGCCTATCGCCGCTTGATCGGCATGACGCTGGATTTTTGCGCACGCAGCCTGGTGGGGCCGCACTGGGGTGAGCAACTGCGCTTTCGCAGCGACGACAGCCTGCGGGTGGCCATGGTGTTCCAGGGCCTGACGCGCGCCCAGGCGCTTGCGGTGTGGCAGCCCTTCCTCGACGCGGTCGATGCCGATGCACAGCTGCACCGCAGTTTCTCGCCGCTGGCCATCGTTTCGACCTCGGCGCGTGAGTTCTGGTCGCCAACCTTGCTCAAACGCTGGCTGGGCTTTATCGCCACCGATGAGCGGCCTGGTGCGCCCGCCGGCAATGTGTTCTGGCCGGGCGATCAGGGCCAGGCCGGCCAGGTGCTGCAGGGCTATGGATCGACCTGGCTGGCCGTAGCCCTGCTGGCGCCGGCCCGACAGGCAGCGCTGGCCGATGCCTTGTTCGCCGCCACCCGGCACTGGCGGGTGGCCCTGCACCTCAACAAGGGCCTGGCCGGGGCACCGGCGGCGGCTGTCGCGGCGGCGCGCGACACGGCCACAAATCCCGCCGCGCTGGACGCCTTCGCGCTGCTCATCACCGGCGCCGAGGAGCAGCCCGCCTACCCCGGCATTGCCGACCACGAGCCCGATGTCGCACTGGCCCGCCAGCGGCGCGGCGCGATCAAGCTGGCGATGGACGAAATTCGCCGCGTTGCGCCCGACGGCGGCGCCTATGTCGCCGAGAGCGACTACTTCCAGGCCGACTGGCAGCAGGCGTTCTGGGGCGAGCACTACGCCAGGCTGCTGGCCGTCAAGCGGCGCTACGACCCGGATGGGCTGTTCTTCGCCCACCACGGCGTGGGCAGCGAGGCCTGGAGCGCGGACGGCTTCACACCCC
>JANLZT010000808.1:0-3976 GCA_031366465.1 Betaproteobacteria bacterium
GCAGCAGCTCAAGCAGGTCTCGGTGCTGTTTGTGGACGTGGTGGGCTCCACCGCCATCGGCCAGCGCCTGACGCCCGAGGACATCAGCGCGGTGATGGACGGCGCGCTGGCGCGCTTCAGCCGGATCGTCGTCGCCCACCACGGCCGGGTGCTGCAGTACGCCGGTGACGGCATGCTGGCGGCCTTTGGCAGCGACGCCGCCCACGAGGACGATGTCGAGCAAGCGGTGCTGGCCGGCCTGGCCATCCTGGACGAGGCCCGCTTGCTGGCGCCGGCCTTGCGCGCCCAGCATGCGGTGCCCGAGTTCAATGTGCGCGCCGGCATCCACACCGGCAGCGTGCTGTTGGGCGCCGGGGTCGACGCCGAGGGCAGCATCCGCGGCGCGGCCGTCAACCTGGCCGCCCGCATGGAGCAAAGCGCGCCGCCGGGCCGGCTGCGCATCAGCCACGACAGCTTTCGGCATGTCAGCGGGCTGTTCGATGTCGAGGCCCAGATGGTCAGCGTCAAGGGCGTGGACGCGCCGCTGCGCGGCTACCTGGTGGACAAGCGCCGGCCCAGCGCCTTCCGGGTGCCCAACCGCGGCATCGCCGGCCTGGCCACGCCGATGGTGGGCCGCGCGACCGAGCTGTCGGCGCTGCTTGTCGCGCTGGCGGCGGTGGCCGACCAGGGCAGTCTGCGCAGCATCGCGGTGGTCGGTGAGGCCGGCCTGGGCAAGAGCCGGCTGGTCGATGAGTTCCAGCGGGCGCTGGCCAGCGCCGCGTCGCCCTGTTGGCTGCTGCTGGCGCGGGCCCAGCCCCGCACTGCCATCCACCCTTACAAAATGCTGCACGACCTGCTGGCCGGCCCGCTGCAGATCAGCGATGCCGACCCCGCCGACCTGGCCCGCCGCAAGCTCATTGACGGCTTGACGCCCCTGTTCGAGCAAGGGCCGGCTTCGGCCTTGCCCACCCTGCCCACCCTGCATGCGCTGGGCCAACTGGTGGGCCTGGATTTCTCCAGCAGCCCGCACCTGGCCGAGCTGCTGGGCGACGAGGCCGCCCTGCGCGATGCCGGCTATGCCGCAGCGGTGCAAGTGCTGCGCCGCCTGGCCAGCGCTCGCCGCGCACCGCTGGTGCTGCTGCTGGACGACCTGCACTGGGCCGACGCCGGCTCGATGGATTTCTTGCGCCACTTGCTGGACGGCCCGCGCGACCTGCCGCTGCTGGCGGTGCTGCTCACCCGCCCGGCGCTGTTCGAGACCGCGCCACAGTGGGCCGCACCGCTGCCGCCCGACCAGCGCATCGACCTGGCGCCGCTGGGCGCCGAGCACAGCAAGCAGTTGGCCGGGCTGCTGCTACAAAAGCTGGCCGACGCGCCGGCCGCGCTCAGCAGCCTGCTGATCGGCCAGGCCGAGGGCAACCCCTTCTACATGGAAGAGCTGGTCAAGATGCTGATCGACGACGGCGTGATCGTTGCCGATGGCGATGCCGGTGCCGACGGCGTCGGCGACCGTTGGCAAGTGCTGCCCGAGCGCCTGGGCGCAGCCCGCCTGCCGCAGACCCTGACCGGCGTGCTGCAGGCCAGGCTGGACGCCCTGGCGCCGCCCGAGCGGCTGGCCCTGCAGCAGGCGGCCATCGTCGGGCCGGTGTTCTCTGAGGACGCGCTGGGCGCCATCGACCCCGCCGCCGCCCAGCAAATGCAGGCCCTGCAGCGCAAGCAACTGGTGCGCCGGTCGGTGTCGCTGTTTGGCGCTGCGCGCGAATACGCCTTTGGCCACCATCTGCTGCACCAGGTCAGCTACGACACCGTGCTGCGCGAGGCCCGCCGCCAGGGCCATGGCCGGGTGGGTGCCTTCTGGCGCGTGCGTGCCGAGGTGGCCAGCCCGCAGTTGGTGGACCCTGCCGCCTGCCGGGCGCTGGCCGAGGCCCATGAGCACGGCCGCCTGGCCGACCCCAAGGATTTTGTCGGCTGGTTCGACCAGCAGTTCTTCAACTTCTACAGCGCCTTTGCCGGCCGCTTGCTGCAGCCCTTGGCAGCCTCGGTGGTCGCGCTGGCCGAGCTGCACTTTGGCCCCCAGGATGTGGAGACCGCCAAGGCCCTGACCAACCTGGCCCGGGTGGCGCTGATGCAAAGCGATGCCGCCAGCGCCGAGCCGCTCTTGCACCGGGCGCTGGCGCTGCAGGAGCAGGCTTTGGGCGAGGACCATCCCGACACCGCCCGCACCCTGGCGGTGCTGGGGGGCTGTTACCAGGGCCGCGGTGACATGGCCGCCGCCGAGCCGCTATTCCAGCGCGTCCACGACACCCGCTGCCGGGTGCTGGGCGCCGACCACCCGCTGACCCTGGGCACGCTGGACGCACTGGCCCATATCCTCACCGAGCTGGGCCGCCTGGCCGAGGCTGAAGGCCTGTGCCGGCGCCTGCTGGACGCCCGCCAGCGCAGTGCCGGCCCGGACGACCCGGCCACCGCCACCGCCATGACCAGCCTGGGCGAGGTGCTGGTCAAACGCGGCCAGGCGGCAGCCGCCGAGCCGCTGATCCGGCAGGCGCTGGCGGTGCAGCAGCGGGCCCTGCCGCCCGAGCATCCCGACATCGGCTTGTCGATGTGGCACCTGGCCCAGTCCCTGCGGGCCCAGGGCCGCGCCGACGACGCCGAGCCACTGGCGCGGCAGTCGCTGGACTGCTGGGAGTCGGCCTTTGGCACCGAGCACGAATGGACCGCCTGGGCCCTGATCAGCCTGGCCGAGCTGCGCCTGGCGCTGGGCGATGGCGACGAGGCCGCCCAACTGGCCGGCCGGGCCCTGCTGATCTACGAGCGCCTGTTCGGCCCCAGCCACGCCCAGGTGGGCATCACGCTGGCGGTGCTGGCGGGCGCGCTGGAGCTGCGTGGCGAGCCCCAGGCGGCGGCGCCGCTGCGGGCGCGGGCCAGGGCCATCAGCGCGCCGGGCAGCGGCCACACCGCCACCGTTTGAGGCCGGTCGCAGCCGCCGCGCCGCCACCATCCCGCCCCTCATTCAGGGGGGTGATGCAGGTGGTCCAAATTGCGACTAGCGTGGAAGATGCACAAATCGTCCCGCAAGCCAGGGGTCTTCCCAGGCGCTGGGCTGATGAGCCAGGGAGACCCCATGCACTGCAGCCTGCAAGCCCCGCGCCACACCTTGCGCCGCCCTTTGCGCCAACACGCCATCGCCCTGGCCACCGCGCTGGCCTGGGCTGCAGGCGCCGCCGGGCCGGCCCAGGCCCAGTTCTACAGCGTCAGCGGGTCGGTCAGCAGCTCACCGGTCAACCTGTTCCCGATCAGCACCGGCCAGGCCGTGCTGGACCTGGGCAGCAACCGGCTGTTCGTCGGCGGCAATGCGGTGGGCAGTTTCTCGGCCTTGGCGGGCGCGCAGATGACCGTGGGCCAGTTGGTCGCCGGCTACGGTGGCAGCGGCACGGGCAGCATCAGTGTTTCGGGTGCCGGGGCCCTGGTGCAAGTGGGCGGCAGTGGCCGGCTGGACATCGGCAGCTGGGGCACCGGCAGCTTGACGGTGTCGGGCGGCGGCATCGTTGATGCGACGGTCATCCCCACCGATTGCAGCACCCCCGGCGTTTTTTGCGGCAACAACATCGGCAACGGCGCGGGGTCCACCGCCAACCTGCTGGTCACCGGCAGCGGGTCTGAGCTGCGGACGCTGGGCTTCTTCGGTGTCGGCTTTGCCCAGGTCAACACGGTGGCCCACGGCGGCTTCAACTTCGGCACCCCCGGCGGCACCACCACGGCCGACATCAAGGTCTTGGCCGGCGGCACCCTGCGCACCGCCAACACCACCGTCGGCCAGGGCGCAGGCGGCCCGGCGGCCACCGGCACGGAAAGCGCCTTTGCCACGGTGTTGATCGACGGCCCGGGTTCGAAGTGGGTGGTGGCGCGCAACACCATCAGCAACACTGCCGCAAACATGGGCATAGGCGGCAGCGCGAGCGGCAGTGGGTCCGTCGCAGTCACCAACGGCGGCCTG
>JANLZT010000813.1:0-2189 GCA_031366465.1 Betaproteobacteria bacterium
AACCATTGCTTGGAATACTCATAGCCCTTGAACAGCGGCTGCCAGTAGGGCTCTTGCGTTTTGCCCAGGTCGATGGCCGCGCCGATGGCCGGCACATGCGAGGTGAAGACGGCTGCGGTGATGCGTGCCATGGTCGGGTCAGGCCTTGGTGGGATGGGTTGTCTTGCCTTGTGGTTGATGCTGAGGCTGGGCATCACCGTCCTCGCCCAGGCGGCGGTTGCCCGCCACCGAACGGCCGCCGGCCAGCATCATCGCCATGTACTCGTCCTGGCTCATGCCGGTCATGGTGGCGGCCATGTACTGGAAGCTCTTGCCGTCGGTGGCGCCGATCTTGGCCAGGAAGTAGATGTTGCCGCCGGCAGCGATGCAGCGGTTCAGGTCGCGTGTCAGCACGCCCTGCTTCTGCTCTTCGGTCATTGGCCAAAGGTCGAGGTAGGCACGCTCGTCGGCCTTGAAGGTCTCGCGGTTGGCGGCCTTCATCAGGCTCATGCAGAACTGGTTGAGGTGGTAGCCCTTGCGCGATTGCTCGGCGTCGAAGATGGTCGTGCCGGGCACATCCAGATAGGGTTTGTCTAGGGCCATGGCGGGTCTCCTGGGGCGGCTATTGCACGCATTGAAAACTGGCCGCCACAGCGGCGTCACCGCCCTGGTAGCGCGGCCACAGCGGCCACTCGCACAAGGGGCGCGCACGGGTGACGGCAAAGGGTGGCACGAAGGCCTGGTCCACCAGTTGCAGGCCGGCAGGCGCCTGGCCTTGCTCGACCCAGGCGCTCAGTGCGGCCAGCATGTCGACGTTGGCGGGCGCGCCGCTGCCGACATGGTCCACGCCGGGCGCGGTGTAGAGCCGCGCAAACTGCCTGACGACGGCCGCCCCCATGCGCGCCTGCACCGACTCGAAATAGCGGATGCCGGCATAGGGGCTCTGCGCGTAGTCGGCCATGTTCTCCAGCATCAGCAGCTTGCCGCCACGGGCCTGGAAGGCGCCCAGGTCGGGGTTGGTCGAGTCCATCAGCGCCGAGACCGCCTGGATCCGAGCAGCGAAATCCTCGGGCTTGTAGCGGCGCAGGTCATAGCCCGGGTCCTGGGCATAGAAGTACTGGATCGCGCCACTGCCGTAGAACCAGGCAATGCCATTGGCCGGCAGCGGCGGCATCGCGGGCGCGGCGCTGCCCAGCCACCAGGCCAGCCAGCCGCCGGTGGGGCCGAAGGCGGGCGTGGCCTCGCCCGAGACACCCCAGCCCGGGTAGTCGGTGACGCCGTTGGCCACCGCGAAGGGCAGGCGGTAGCTGCTGTGCAGGCCCTGCACCGCTTTGACCTGGGCCTCGCTCAGGCAGGTATCGCCGCTGGTTGCAGCACCCACACCTGCGCTGCAACGCAGCCGTGTCACATCGAAGCGCTGCTTGCAGCCCACCGCGTCGGAGACGATGCCGTCAGCCAGGCCGTCCTGCGCATCGCAAGTGGCCAGCACCGCGTCGTGCACCAGCTTTGCCTGGGCCGGGCGCAGCCAGCCCTCGCCCATGGTGGCCAAGCCGCCGCGGGTGCCGGCATGCTGCAGGCCGGTCCAGTTGATCACCGGCACGCGGCTGAAGATGCCGTCGAAGGCCTCGGGGTAGCGCTGGGCCATGGTCAGGCCCTCGCGGCCGCCTTCGGAGCTGCCCAAAAAGTACAGCTTCGCAGGTGCCCGGCCGTAGGCCCGCTGCATCAGCGCCACCGACACATCCCGCACCTTCTTGTAGGACGCATGGGCGAAATTGACCAAGGCCTCGTCGTTGAGCGCAAAGGTCTGCGGCGGCTGGCCAGGCTGGTTCTGGTGGCCCGAGTCGGTGCCCACCGTGACAAAGCCCTGCGCCAGCGGCGCCGGCACATCAAAGCGCCCGGCTGGCAGCAGGCCCAGCCCGTTGATCAGCACGCCATTGAAGCCACCACCGCCGTACTGCACGCTGCGGCCGTTCCATTGCACCGGCAGATTGACCTGGAACAGGATCGGCGGCGCCTGTGGGTTGATCGGCGCAATGCGGCCCAGCAGCCGGCAATGCGCCGGCAGTGCGGGCGTGATGCGGGCAGCGGGCGTGGGGCCGCGCTCGGCCACCGCCGTGACATTGGCAGCCACGAAAGTGACTGAGTCGATGCTGGCCGCGCCGCTGGGCAGGCCGATGGCGCTGGCGGGCACCGGTGCGGCCAGGGCTGCG
>JANLZT010000818.1:0-4808 GCA_031366465.1 Betaproteobacteria bacterium
GAGGCCGCCGAGCCGCGCATCGAGGCCTATGCCAGCTTCAACGACTTCTTCACCCGCGCGCTCCGGCCCGGTGTCCGCCCGCTGGCCAGCGCTGACCTGGTCAGCCCGGTGGACGGTGCGATCAGCCAGCTGGGCCGCATCGAGCGGGGCCAGATCTTCCAGGCCAAGGGCCATGCCTACAGCGCTGCGGCGCTGGTGGGGGGTGATGCATCGCTGGCCGCACCGTTCGCGGACGGCCATTTCGCCACCCTCTACCTGAGCCCGCGCGACTATCACCGCATCCACATGCCCTGCGCCGGCCGCCTGCGCCGCATGCTGCATGTGCCGGGGGCGCTGTTCTCGGTCAACCCGGTCACTGCGCGCGGCGTGCCGGGCCTGTTTGCCCGCAACGAGCGGGTGGTGTGCTTGTTCGATGACGGCCAAGGCCGGCCCTTTGTGCTGGTGCTGGTGGGCGCCACCATCGTCGGCAGCATGGCCACCGTCTGGCATGGCCTGGTCAACCCGCCGCGGCCCGGGGTGGTGCGCGATTGGCACTATGACGATGTGCTGGTGGCCTTGGCCCAGGGCGCCGAGATGGGCCGCTTCTTGCTGGGCTCGACGGTGGTGCTGCTGTTCCCGGCCGGCCCGCTGGCCTTCAACCCGGCCTGGGGGCCGGGTGGGGCGGTCCGAATGGGCCAGGCAATGGGCCAGCGCGGCTGACTGGCCGGCGCCTGGCGCTCAGCCGCCCGACAAGGCGCCCGCCTTGTCGGCCACGATGCCCTGCAGGTGGCCGGTGTCGTCAAGCTGATGCACCAGGTGCGGCGGCGCGGCGTCGGCCACCGTGAGCGAGGTGTTGGCCAGCCGCTCGGGCGGGGCTGTGCCCGCAGCCAGCAGCAGCGGCCCATGGTGCAGCCAGTTGCGGATCACCAGGCCATGGGTGACGACCGCCAGCGGGCCGCCCACCAGGGCCTGCTGGCGGCAGACCTCGTCCCAGGCGGCTGCGCAGCGGGCCTGGAACTCGGCCTGCGATTCACCACCGGGCGGCGCCTGCTCGGCGGCCAGCGGGTCGTAGCCCAGATCGTCGTAGCGCTGGCCGCGCAGATCGCCAAAGTTGCGCTCGTGCAGCAAGGGCGTGGTGGCCACCGGCAGGCCGCAGGCCCGCGCGATGGCCTGGGCCGTGGCCAGCGCACGCGGCAGGTCGCTTGAGAGGATGGCGGCCAGGCCGGCGCCGCGCAACTGCCCGGCCAGCGCCTCGGCCTGGGCCTGGCCGTTGGCCGACAAGGGCGTGTCGGCCGGCTGCAGCACGCGGGCCACATTCAGCGGCGTCTCGCCGTGGCGGATGATCAGCAGGTGCACGGGTGGTTGCTCCTCAGGCCGTCAGCGCACCAGGTTGACGCCACCGTCTACCGTCAACGCGGTGCCCACCACATAGTCACCGGCCCGGCTGGCCAGGTAGATCGCGGCGGCGGCCATGTCGTCGTCCACGCCCACCCGGCGCGCAGGGATGCGGGCGGCCACCGCGTCAGCGTGGTCGCGGGCGTCCTTGTTCATCTCGCTGGCAAAGGCGCCCGGGCAGATCGCATTGACGACGATGTTGTCCTGGATCAACCGCAGCGCCATCCGCTTGCTGAGGTGGATCAGGCCAGATTTGCTGGCGGCGTAGCTGTAGGTCTCTTGCGGGTTGACGGTCTGGCCGTCGATGGACGCGATGTTGATCACCTTGGCGGCCTGGCCGCTGGCCGCGCCAGCCTTGAGTTGGGCATGCAGGGCCTGGGTCAGGAAGAAGGGCGACTTGAGGTTCAGGTTGACCACCTTGTCCCAGCCGCTTTCCGGGAACTCATCAAACGCCGCGCCCCAGGCCGCCCCGGCGTTGTTGACCAGGATGTCGAGCCTGGACTCGTGGGCGCCGAAGGCCGCCACCAGCTCTTTGATCCCGGCGGCGGTGGAGACATCGGCCGGCAGCGAGATGCAGGGCCCGATCTGGCTCAGCTCGGCCGCCGTCGCGTCACAGGCGGCGGCCTTGCGGGCCGAGATGTAGACCTTGGCGCCCTGCTGCAAAAAGCCCGCCGCGATCATGCGGCCGATGCCGCGTGAGCCGCCGGTGACCAGCGCCACCCGGCCGTCCAGGGAGAAGAGTTTGCTCATGCGGTATCTCCGTTGTACTGATTGATTCAGGCCTGCGCCAGCAGGGCCTCTGAGACCGCCCACAGGCGCTGCGCGCCCTCAGGGTCGGCCACATGCGCTGAGAAGCCCGAGACGCGGTTGCTGGCCGGCTGGGGCAGGCCGATGCCGCAATCCTCCAGGTACAGGCCACCCCGTCCGGCCAGCGCAGGCGCGGTGGCGGCCCAGACGCTGGTGGCCGCGCCCTGGGCCGGGCTCTTGAAGATGTCGAGCGGCTGGCCATCGGGCTTGAGCCAGCCCAGCGCTGCCATCTCGTCGTGGGGCAGGTACTTCTGCAGCCCGGTCATGATGCCGCCTGGGTGCACCGCGTTGGCGGTGATGCCGTCAGCCGCATGGCGCAGGTGCAGGCCCAGCGCCATCAGCGCATTGGCGCTCTTGGCCTGGCCATAGGCCAGCCATTTGTGGTAGGGCCGGCGCTCGAAATGGATGTCCTCAAACACCACCCCGCCCAGCTTGTGGCCGGTGGAGCTGAGCGCCACCAGGCGCGATGGCGCGCCGGCCATCAAGGCCGGCAGCAGCGCGCTGGTGAGCGCAAAGTGGCCCAGGTGGTTGACCGCAAACTGCGACTCCCAGCCCTGGGCCGTGCGGGCCAGCGGGCAGGCCATGATGGCGGCGTTGTTGACCAGGATGTGCAGCGGCGCGTTGGCCCAATCGGCGGCAAAGCGCCGCACGCTGGCCAGGTCAGCCAGGTCGAGCGCGGCCACCTGCACCAATGCATCGGGCTGGGCGGCCCGGATCGCGGTGGCGGCGGCCTCGCCTTGGGCTGGGTTGCGCACCGCCAGCGTCACCTGGGCGCCGGCAGCGGCCAATGCGCGCGAGGTCTCCAGCCCCAGGCCGCTGGCGCCGCCGGTCCCGTTGGCCCGCCGGCCCTGCAAGTGGATGCCCTGCACCACGTCGAGGGCGGTGCTGCGGGCGCCGAAAATGGCGGTGGTCATGAAGCGCTCCAGTGCTGGGGGGCGGGCCAGGCGATCAGCCAAAACTGCGCGCAGTGGCCATCGCCGCCATGCGTTGGCTGATCGCAAAGAACTCGGCCACGGTGTCGTCGATGATCTGCTGCACCGACTTCACCGCGTGGATCAGGCCCACCGACTGGCCGGCCAGTGCCGGTGCAGCGTTCATGTCGCCGCCAAAGTAGACGCCCTGGATGCCCTTGAAGGTATCGGCCGCCATCAGGCCGGCGTCGTGGATGACCCGGGTGAAATCGGTCTTGAGGGCCCGGATGCAGGGCGTGGACTTTTTGTTGAGCACCCAGGTGCCGGTGGCATCGGCATCGACGATGGCCTGCTTGTAGTGGGCATGCACCGGGCTCTCGGTGCTGCTGACGAAGCGGGTGCCCATCTGCACGCCCTCGGCACCCAGCGCAAAGGCTGCGGCCATGCCGCGGCCGTCGACGATGCCACCGGCGGCGATCAAGGGCACGTCCACACGCTCGCGGATGGCCTGCAGCAGCACCAGGCTGCTGACCTCCTCGGGGTTCTTGAAACCGCCGCCCTCGCTGCCCTCGACCACCAGGCCGTCGATGCCGGCATCCACGCATTTGAGCGCGGTGTCGAGCGTGGGCACGGCGTGGTAGACCTTGATGCCGGCGGCCTTGAGCGGGGCGATGAACTTGGCCGGGCTGCCGGCCGAGGTGGTGACGAAGCGGATGCCGCTGTCGCAGACATAACCCAGCATCGCGTCGTCCTTGAGGAAACGGATCGGCAGGTTCACACCAAACGGCAGGCCGCTGGCCAGCATGCTGGCGATCTCGCGCTGGCAATTGGCGGTCTCGCCCGAGGAGGTCTCGATCACGCCCAGGCCGCCGGCCCGTGACACCGCCGACGCCAGCGCGCTGCGGGCGATCCAACCCATCGGCGCTTGCACGATGGGGTAACGGGCGCCGGTGTCGGCGAGCACGCGGTTCATGGGCGGGGGGTGGTGGGGCAGTGCAACGAGGGGAGCGCAGTGTCAGCGCCGCTGCGGGGGGCCGCAGTCGCCAAGGTGCCAAGGTAGATGCGCCGCCGAGCCGGCGCAGCGCCGCGCCGGACGTTACCCTCCACGCCAGGCAAACTGCCCCACCCGCACCCCCACACCCACCCCTGACCGGAGACCCCCCATGGCCCAGACCATCCAGATCCAGCAATTCGGCGGCCCCGAAGTGATGCAACTCGTTGACCTGCCGGTCGGCGAGCCCGGCCCCGGCCAGATCCGCATCCGCCACCACGCCATCGGGCTGAACTTCATCGATGTCTACCAGCGCACCGGCCTGTATCCCAATGCCCTGCCGCTGAGCCTGGGCATGGAGGGCGCCGGCATCGTCGAGGCGGTGGGTGAGGGCGTGGGCCACCTGGCAGTGGGCGACCGCGCCGCCTACGCCAGCAGCCCGCCCGGCAGCTACAGCCAGGCCCGCGTGATGCCGGCCACCACAGTCTGCAAGCTGCCCGAGGACATCGGCTTCGAGACCGGCGCGGCGATGATGCTCAAGGGCCTGACCGCGCAATACCTGCTGAAGAAAACACTGCCGGCCGAGGGCCTGGTGGCGGGTGACTTTGTGCTGTTCCACGCAGCGGCCGGCGGCGTCGGGCTGATCGCCTGCCAATGGGCCCGGGCACTCGGCCTGCAACTCATCGCCACCGCCGGCAGCGATGCCAAGTGCCAACTGGCGCTGG
>JANLZT010000679.1:0-8438 GCA_031366465.1 Betaproteobacteria bacterium
CCTGCCGGCGTTCTTTGGCGCGGTGGCGGCGGTGGCGCAGCAGAAGTTCATCCCGCAGACCGGTGCGGTGCTGATCAAGTCGGCCGACGGCCAGGTGATCGGCGCGGCCGGGGCCTCGGGCGGCACCGGCGATGAGGACGAGTTGATCGTGATCGCCGGCATCGCAGCGGCCGGCTTGATGCACGGTTGACGCCGCCGCCACCACGGCGCTGTGGCCGTGACCGTCAGCGGCGGCGGCCCGGTGAACGCAGCGCTTCAGTCGTCGGCCAGATCCCAGATCAGGTGGGCGTCCACCAGCAGGCGGTAGCGTGCCCGCAGCGCGTCGGCGCGGGCTTGCGCCGCGCCCAGCGATGCCTCCACCGACTGGCGGCGCGCCAGCAGCAAGGCCTGCAGATCGGCCTCGCCCAGCGCGTAGGCCCGCTGGGTCAGGCGCGCGTTCTCGCGGCTTGCCGCAGTCGCCGCCTCGGCGAACTTCCAGCGTTCCAGACTGCCGCCGGCGTCGGCCAGCGCCTCGGCAATCTCGGCCTCCAGCTCGCGCTGATGGGCTTGCAGTGCGCTGCGGGCGGCGTCGGCCTGGCGCAGTGCCTCGCTCGACTGGGCATCGCGGTAGCTGCCGCCAAAAGGGATGCTCAGGCTCAGGCCGATGACACGCTCGGCGCGTGAACCCTCCAGGCCGCCATGCACCCCTAGCGTGGGATCGGGGGTGAGGTCGGCACGCGCACGGTCTGCGGCCAGCTCGGCCCGCCTCAAGGCGTGTTCGGCGATGCGCAGTTCGTCGCTTTCGGCCAGGATGCGCGCGCGCCACAGCGCAGCGTCGGGCACCAGCGCCTGCGGCTCGCTAAGCTCCGGGGCGCTGAGCGCCAGGCTCGGAAAGCGCGCGCGCAGCCGGGCCCGCGCCTTGGCCTCCTCGTTGGCCGCCAGGCTGGCCTGGCGCTGCACCTCGGCCTGGTCGGCGCGCGCGGCGTTCTGCTCCAGCATCGAGGCGTCGCCCGCCTTGTGCCGCGTGGCCGTCACCTTCAGGTTGGCCTCGGCCAGCGCCAGTTGTTCGTCCCACAAGCGGCGCGTGCGCTCGGCCGCCGCCCAGTTCAGCCACAGCATCAGCAGCGAGCGCGCGGCCTCGTGCCTGGCCTCACCCAGGCGGGCCTGCGCCTGGCGCAGCAGTGCCTCGCCGCTGAGCCGGTCCAGCGCCGCCTTGCCGGCGCTGCGCAGCGTGCGTTCCACCCCGGCCGACCAGTCGCTGGTGATCGGTGCGCCGTCGCGCCAGCTACGGCGTTGCGCCATGGCCCTGGCCGTCCATTCGTAGGGCCCGGCATCGAGCATGCGGCCGCGCTGGCGTGCGGCCTCCAGCGCATGGCGGGCTTGTTCGACCGTCGGGTCGCCATCGAGCAAGGCCCGCGCCACGGCGTTGGGTGGCAGGTCGGCCGGGGCGGCTTGCGCAGCCCAGCTCGCATCGGCCCCCGCAGCATGTGCCGCCGCCGTGACGGAAGGGGCCGGCGCAGAGGCTGGCTCGGCGGCCAGTGCCGGCAGCGCCAGCGTGCCGCCCAGCGCCGCCGCCAGCGCAAGATTCCAGGTCTTCATCGGACTTCTCCTTCCAGCGCCAGCGGGCTGGCCCAGTAGCGCAGCCCGGTGCCGCAAAACTCGCTACGCAGGCGTTGCAGCAAGGCGTGCAAGGCTGGTTCAGTGAGCAGGATCTGCACTTGTACGGCGGCGCTGCGGCCCATCACCTGCTCGGTCGCGCTCAAGCGCCCATGCGCCGTGCCGTGGCTGAAGGTGGGCGCGCTGGTGAACACCTCGTCGCCCACGCTGGCCAGCAGCAGGTCGACCAACTTCTCCTCGATCGAGGGCGGGCTCAGCAGCACCAGACAGAATTTCGGCGGCAGTTCAGACATGGTTCAAGACCTCCTGGAGCGGGTCGCGCCTGGCATGGCCAAAGCGCCGGTAAAGGGGCGGCAGCAGGCCCAGGGTCAGGGCGGTGGCGGTGATCAGTCCACCGATCACGACCAGCGCCAAAGGCCGCTGGATTTCAGACCCCGGCCCTTCGGCAAACAGCAGCGGTACCAGGCCGAACGCTGTGATCGACGCGGTCATCAGCACCGGCCGCAAGCGGCGCATGGCGCCCTGCGTCACGCACTCGACCAGCGACAGGCCTTCCGCATGCAACTGGTTGAAGTGGCTCACCAGCACCACGCCGTTGAGCACGGCAATGCCCAGCAGCGCGATGAAGCCCACCGAGGCCGGCACCGACAGGTACTCGCCGCTCAGCCACAGCGCCACGATACCGCCCACCAGCGCGAACGGGATGTTGCTGAGCACCAGCAGCGCCTGCCGTACAGACCCGAAGGTGGAAAACAGCACCAGGAAGATCACCCCCAGCGACAGTGGAATCACCAGCGCCAGGCGCGCGGCGGCGCGCTGCTGGTTCTCGAACTGGCCGCCCCAGCTGATGCGGTAGCCGATCGGCAGCTTGACGGCCTGCGCCACCTGGGCCTTGGCGTCTTCGACAAATCCCACCAAGTCGCGCCCGGTGACGTTGGCAATCACCACGCTGTAGCGGCTGCCCATCTCGCGGTCGATCTTCACCGGCCCGCTGTCGCGCTGCAGCCTGGCCAACTCCTGCAGCGGCACGCTCTGGCCGTTGGCAGTGGTGATGTTGAGCGCAGCAAACTCGGCCGGCGAGATCTTCACCGCGTCGGGGCCACGCAGCACGATGGGAATGCGGCGGTTGCCGTCGATCACCGTGCCCGCGCGCTGGCCCTCGATCTGCACCCGCAGCGCGTCCTGCACGTCCTCGACCGACAGGCCCCAGCGGCCGGCCGCCTGGCGATCAACGATGACGCGCAGGTATTGCACGCCATCGTTTTCGACGGTGTAGACATCCTGGTTGCCCGGCACCTGCTTGATCACCGTCTCGACCTGTTTGGCCAGGCCGTTCAGGGTGTCGAGGTCGGGGCCGAAGACCTTGATGGCCACGTCGCCGCGCACGCCGATGATCATCTCCGACACCCGCATGTCGATGGGCTGGGTGAAGCTGTAGGCGACACCGGGCAGTTGGTCGAGCACGCTGCGGATCCTGGCGATCAGCGCGTCCTTGCCGGCCACCTGCCAGCCCGCGCGGGGCTTGAGCACCAGGAAGGTGTCGGTCTGGTTCAGCCCCATCGGGTCGAGGCCGATTTCGTCCGAACCAGCGCGTGCCACCACGCCAGTGATCTCGGGGATCGCCTGCATCAGCGCCTGGTGGATCTTCAGGTCCAGTGCCGCGGTCTGTTCCAGGCTCACCGAGGGCAGCTTCTCGATGCCGATGATGATGTCGCCCTCGTCCATGGTCGGCATGAAGGTCTTGCCGATCAGGGGGTAGATGGCGGCGGCGCCCACCAGCATCAGGCCGGCGGCCAGATAGACCACCCGCTCGCGCCGCAGGGCGAAGGCCAGCGCCGGCGCATACAGCTTGAGCAACTGCCGGGGCAGCCAGGGCTCGGCGTGGCCGGCCTGCTTGAGCAGGTAGGACGACAGCACCGGGATGATGGTCAGCGACAGCAGCAGCGACGAGGCCAGTGCGAAGACGATGGTCATCGCCACCGGGACGAAGAACTTGCCCTCCAGGTCCTGCAGCGTCAGCAGCGGCAGGAACACCACCACGATGATCAGGATGCCGGCGGCCACCGGCGTGGCCACCTCGCGCACCGCGCGGAACACCACATGCAGGGCCGGCAGCCGGCCCTTGCCGGGGCCCGGCCCCAGGTGCTGGACGATGTTTTCCACCACCACCACGGCGGCATCCACCAGCATCCCCAGCGCGATGGCCAGGCCGCCCAGGCTCATCAGATTGGCAGACATGCCGGCCCAGCGCATCAGCACGAAGGTGGCCAGTGCCGCCAGCGGCAACACCAAGGCCACCGCCACCGCAGCGCGCAGATTGCCGAGAAAGGCGCCCAGCAGCACCAGCACCAGCACGGTGGCTTCGAGCAGCGCAGTTGACACCGTGCCGACCGCCTTCTTGACCAGTTCGGCTCGGTTGTAGAACACCTTCAACTCGACCCCCTTGGGCAGCGTGGGTTTGATGTCCGCCAGCTTCTGGGTCACTCCCTCGACGACCTTCTGCGCATTGGCGCCGGCCAGCCCGAGCACCAGCCCCTCCACCGCTTCGGCTTGTCCGTCCTTGGTGACGACACCGTAGCGGGTGACGCTGCCGTCGCGCACCTGGGCCACGTCGCCCAGGCGGGCTTGCCCCTTGCTGCCCTTGACGACGATGGCGCGCAGGTCGTCCTGGGTGCGCAGGCTGCCCTCGGTGCGCACCAGCAGCACCTCGTCGCCCTCGCCCAGGCGGCCGGCGCCGTCGTCGCGGTTGTTGGCTTCGATGGCGGCCTTGATCTGCGCGGTGGACAGGCCGAGCGCGGCCAGCTTCACCGGGTCGGCCACCACCTCGAAGCTGTGCACCTTGCCGCCCAGCGCATTGACGTCGGCCACACCCGGCACTGAGCGCAGGGCCGGGCGGATCACCCAGTCGAGCAGGCTGCGCCGCGCCTCCAGCGACAGGCCCGGTGCTTCGACTGTGAACATGAACATCTCGCCCAGCGGCGTGGTGATCGGCGCCATGCCACCGCTGATGCCGCCAGGCAGATCGGCGGCGATGGTGGCCAGGCGTTCGGCGACCTGCTGGCGGGCCCAGTAGATGTCGGTGCCGTCCTGAAAATCCACCGTCACATCGACCAGGCCGTACTTGGACACCGAGCGCAGCATGCGCTGGTTCGGGATGCCCAGCATCTCGACCTCGATCGGGATTGCGATGCGGCTCTCGATCGCTTCGGGCGTCATGCCGGGCGCCTTCATGATGATCTTGACCTGGGTACTCGACACGTCCGGGAAGGCGTCGATGGGCAGGTTCTTGAAGGCGTACCAGCCGGCGCCGGCCAGCAGCAGCCCCGCCAGCAGCACGAACAGGCGCTGCGACAGGGCGAATTGGACCAGGCGGCCCAGCATCACTTGCCCCCGCCCTTGCCCTGCCACGCCGCCTTCAGCGCGATCACCGAGCTGCTGGCGATCTCCTGGCCGGCCTGCAGTTCACCCTTGACCCGCAGCGACTGGCCGGCACTGGCGAGCACGCTGACCGGTCTGGCCACAAAACCCTGGGCCGTGCGCACAAATACATAGGCCTTGTCGCCGTCGCGCATCACCGCCTGGGTCGGCACCGGCCAGCCCTCAGCGGCTGCCGCGAACGGCACCTGCACCTGCACGAACTCGCCCACCCGCAACAGCGCCATGCCCTGGGTCACGTCGGCCCGCAGGGTCAGGGTCTGGTTGTCGGTGGCGGTGCTGCCGATATGGGCCACGCTGGCGCGCACCTCGCGGCCGGGCACCGTCACCGGGGTGCCCCTGGCCTGGGCCAGCTCGTCCTGGCGTGCCAGCGGGATCTGGATGTCCAGCCACAGCCGACGGGTGTCGGTCACATGCATCAGCGCGTCAGCCTGGGCCACCCGCTGACCAGGGCGGATCTTGAGTTCGGCCACCCGGCCGGCGGCCGGCGCCCGCAGGGTCAGCGCGCTGTCGGTCTTGCCACCCTCGGCGACGCGCCGGATGGCTGCTTCATCCAGCCCGGCCATGCGCAGCGCGGCCTCGGCCTGTTGCTGGCGGGCCCGGCCCTCAGCCAGCGTGGCTTCGGCCTCATGCACCCGCCGCTCGGGCACGATGCCCTCGGCAAACAACTGGCGCTCGCGCTGCAAGGTGCCGGCCGCCAGGCGGCCCCGCGATGCGGCCTCCATCAGTTTCAACTGCAACTCGCCCAGCTCGGGGCTGACCAGCCGCAGCAGGGGCTGGCCGGGTTTGACCGCGTCGTTTTCGCTGACCAGCAACTGGTCGACCACGCCGGCCAGCGGTGCGCTGACCACCTGGTCCTGGCGCGGCGGCAGCGTCACGCGGGCCGGGAAGGTCGGACCGGCGATGTCGGCCGGCTTGTCCAGGCGCTGCAATTGCACGCCCAGCGCCTGCATCTGCGCGGGCGACACTGCAAACTCATCGGCGGCCTGCGCGGACGCCAGGATCAAGCAGCCGGCCAGGGCCACGGCGCAGGGGCCGAGCCCCTGCCGGGAAAGACGATGGGACATGTGAACTCCACGGGAAGCGGGCGCCTGGCGGGCAGGCAGCACCGGAAAAGCGGCGAAAAGCGCTTCAGGCGTGGAGTGGCGGTGCGCGGCCCGCCGGGGGCAGGCACAGCGGCGAGGTGAAAGGCGGTGGCCGTCCGTCGGGCCGCAGCACAGCGCGACCGGGCCGGGGCTCTTCAGGCAAGCGCAGGTCGGACAGGGTCTGCGCGATCAGGGCTGTGCGGGCCTCCCCGGCCGGCTGCGCACCTGGATCGGTCTTGGGCCGCATCGCGAGAACGGCATGCGACAGGCGCGGCAGATCGTCAGCGTCCTCCAGGTGTTGATCTTCGGCGGCGCCGCCTGCATGCTGGATGAACGACCAAAGGCCGTCCACGCCGGAGTCGTGATGATGCTGGTGCAGCGGCGAGGCGACCTGGTCCCACACCAGCAGCAGCACCAGCAGCCAGCGCACCAGCCACCACGGGCCGAAGCTCGGCGCGCAAGGCGGTGGCATTGGGCGTTGGGCGGCTCGGCGGGCTTGCATGCTGACGGGATTGTCTTGCAGGCGGCGGCCGGCCTTGCATCAACGGTCAGTGGCGGTGGCCGTGGTGGGCATCGGGCACATGGTGATGGGCGTGCCGCAGTGGCGCATGGTGGTGGCGGTGGCTGTGTTCGCCGGCCGGCATCGGCTCGTGCATATGGCCGTGGTGGCCGTCGTCATGGCGGTGCGCGTGTTCGTGGTCGAGGTTCTCATGCAGGTGCTCGTGTCCATGCGACTCGGCCAGATGCAGCACGACGCCGGCCAGCATCAGGGCGCTGCCCAGGGCCATCATGGCGCTGGCCGAGCGGTCACCCAGCGCGACCGCCAGCGCTGCACCGATGAAGGGCGCGAACGCAAACACCGAGCCGGTGCGAGCCGCGCCAAAAGCCCGCTGGGCCAATAGGTAAAAGCGCAGGCTCAGGCCGTAGCCGCTGGCGCCGACCGCCAACAGCGTGAGCGCGGCGCCAAGCGACGGCAGTGGCTCGCCCAAGGCGATGGCCAAGACCGTGGTGGCGGCGGCACCGAGCACGGCCTTGAGCAGCACCACCTGGCCAGGGTCACGCTCGGCCAACGCGCGCGACAGCGTGTTGTCCACCCCCCAGGCGGCGGTGGCCAGCAACACGGCCAGCAGGCCCCACAAGCGGGCGCCGGCTGAATCAGACCGCAGGCCCTGGTCGAGCACCAGCACCATGCCGCCGGCCAGCAGCAGCGCCATGGCCGCCCAGACGCGCCCATCCATGGTTTCGCGGTACAGGCGCCAGGCCAGCACGGCGGTGAACAGCGCCTCCAGCGTGAGCATCAGTGACGCACTGGTGCCGCTGGTGTGCTGCAGGCCCCAGGCCAGGGCCACCGGGCCGATCACGGCGCCAAAGCCGGCCATCGCGAGCAGGCGCGGCAGGTCGGCGCGCAGCACGCGGGCCTCGCGCTCGATGCGCTGGCGTGAGAAGGCACCCGCTGCGGCAGCGCCGGCATACAGCAGCGCGGCGGTGCTGAACGCCCCCAGGCCCACCCCGAAGCGCTGCACCAGCGGCGTGCTGATACCGAACAGCGCAGCCGCCAGCAGGGCGAGCAGCGCACCGCGCAGTGCAGGCATGTTGGATTCGGCCACAGGCACCCCGGACGTCAGTTGTTCTGAGGATCATTGTCATCGGTGGGCTGGCCTCGGGCTTGCCGCAACGCCCGGCAAGACCTGCGCCGGCCCTCGCGGCTCACGCGAGGGTGCCTGGGGCCAGACCGTGGGCCAGGGCGGCCCGGTAGGCGCTGGGCGACAGGCCGGCGCGGCGGGTGAAGAAGCGGCTGAAGTAAGCGGCATCGTCGAAGCCCAGGATCAGCGCGGCCGGCGCCTGCAGGCGGGGCAGCGCGCCGTCGATGCGGGCCAGCGCCGAGCCCTACCACAGCCACCGCAACTGGTGCAGGCCCCATGTCGGTTTGCCGGGAAGGCCCAGTGGTGCAGTGCGCCTCGCACCGCGATGGCCTCGACATGCGGGCAATCGTCGGGCTGGTCTTGGCGCACCTCGCGGAAGGCGACTGCCAGTGGATCAGGCCGGCGGGCGGCGGCGGCAAGGGCAGTCATCGCAGGCCAAAAAACTACGCGCTGGACCCCGATTCGTCCATGTAGGTTTGCCCGCGTCGCGAATACAGTTGCGGCCAGAGGACCGGCGCGCAAAAATCGGTGGTTGCCGCCAACCGACCCACCGGAGACCCCCATGCTGCAACGCCGAAGCGTCTTGACCCGGGCCGCCGCGCTGGCGGCCGGCACCGGCCTGGCCCGGCCGGCCGCCGCCCAACCCGCCGGCACGGCGGTGATCTGGTCGGGCTTCCCG
>JANLZT010000087.1:0-1518 GCA_031366465.1 Betaproteobacteria bacterium
CGCTTGCCCAGCGCCAGTTGGATGTCATGGCCGCGCGTCACCAGATGGGCATGCCGGAAGCTTGCGCCGATCAGCGTGGCCAGCAGCGCCAGTGCCTCGTCCTGCGGCAGGTTCTTGGTGATGTCCTTGCTGCGGTGGCGCCAGACCAGTGACAAATGCTCGCTGCCGCGCAGCACCAGGCGGCGGGCCAGCAGTTTCTCCAGCGTGGCGTCGCAGCCGGTCGGCCGGCCCAGGGTGAGCCGCACAAAGCTGGCGTCGGCCAGGCTTTGCTGCAGGCGGCGGATGAAGCGCTCGGGGTCGGTGGCGGGGTCGGTGCCGAGTTTGGTGCCGATCTCAGCGGCAGGGGCGGGGCTCATGCCTGCATTGTCGGCCGGTGGCTGCGGCGGGGTTCTCAGTACAGCGTGTCGCGCTGGCGCTGCGCCAAGGCGGCGTCGTAGGCGGCACCATCGAAGGCTGAGTCAAAGCCACGGCCCTTGCCGCTGGCCAGCAACTGCCCGGCGCTGGGCTGTTGGCCGAGGTCGGGCCAGGCTGCCGGGTTCCACAGTTGTGAGCGCAACAGGGCCCGCGCGCATTGGAAGTACACCACCTCGATGGCTATCACCAGCACCGTGACAGGCGGCTTGCCATCCATCGCCAGCCGCTCGCACAGCGCGGGGTCGCTGCTGACGGTGGCACGACCGTTGATGCGCAGGGTCTCGTTGCGGCCGGGGATCAGGCACAGCAGCGCCACGCGCGGGTCGTGCACCAGGTTTTGCAGGCTGTCCAGGCGCTGGTTGCCGCGCCGGTCGGGCAGCAGCAGGGTGCGCTCGTCCTGCACCTGCAGGGCGCTGCCGGGGTCGCCGCGCGGTGAGGCGTCCAGCCCGCCCGGCCCGCTGGTGGCCAGCACCACCAGCGGTGAGGCCGCCAGCATCGCCTGATAGGCGGGCGTGAGCACCGCGGACTCCTTGCGCAGCGAGGCCTCACCGGGCTGGCCGTAAAGCGCGGCCAGGCCGGCCAGGCTGCGGATGGTGTGCAGGTCGTTGGCCTCGGCATCGGCGTCGCCGTCAAAGCAGATATCGGCGCTGGGCAGCGCTTGAATGGCCACGCCAAAGCTGGTGAGGGCCGGCAGCGTGGCGTTGTGGTGGGCGCGGATCTGCTCGCCGCTGGCATGCGGCTTGTCATGGGTGGTGTGGGCATCGGCTGCCAGCGTTACCGCCAGGCCCAGGCCGGCGGCGCGGCGGCTGCTGGTGTCGATGCAGAACTCGGTGGCATAGCCGCAGACCACCAGATGCCGCACGCCCCGGGCCGCCAGCCAATCGGCCAGGCCGGTGCGCAAGAACGAATCGGGCGTCGTCTTGCGGACGTGGTGATCGGCGGGCGCGGTCTGCAAGGCGTCGACCAAGGCCCAGCCCGGGCTGCCATGGGCCAGCGCATGCTGGTCGCGTTCATGCTGCACCCAGACCACCGGCACGCCGGCCGCGCGGGCACGGGCGGTGAGATCGTTGATGCGGGCCAGCACCGCGTCCGCCTCAAAGGGCC
>JANLZT010000682.1:0-16221 GCA_031366465.1 Betaproteobacteria bacterium
GCGCGGAAAGTAGTTGTAGACCTTGTCCAGCGTGGCCGCCACCGCGCCCTTGCCGTCTTTGCGGGTGTAGGCGCCGGTCATCAGGTTCTCCTCGATGGTGAGGTGGGCAAAGCAGTGCCGGCCCTCCATCACCTGGATCACGCCGCGGTCCACCATCTGCGCCGGGCTCAAGCGCTCGATGCGTTCACCGCGCAGCTCGATGCTGCCCTTGGTCACGTCACCGCGCTCGGCCCGCAGCAGATTGCTCACCGCGCGCAGGGTGGTGGTCTTGCCGGCGCCATTGCCGCCCAGCAGCGCCACCACCCTGCCCTCGGGCACGCTCAGAGACACACCCTTGAGCACCAGGATCACATGGTTGTAGATGACCTCGATGCCGTTGACGTTGAGAAGGATGTTGGGTGTGCTCATCGTGTGCCTTTGGCGCTGCGTCGGCCGATCAGCTCTGGCAATCCTCTGGGGTGCGGCGCGTCAGCTTCTTGTCGCCGGCGTACTTCTCGGCGGCGGCCTTGACCATCGGCTTGATGATCTGGTCATCGGCCTGGTACCAGTCGGAGCTGAAAGCCCACTTGGCGCCGTCCCAGGTGTGCACCCGGGCCCAGCTGGAGCCCATGTGGTCAACGCAGGACGTGGACAGCGGCCGCATCACCCCGGTCAGGCCCAGCGTGGCCAGCTTCTTGTCGTCCAGCGCCAGGTTCTCCAGGCCCCAGCGCACCTGCTCGCCGGTCATCACCTTGCCCTTGCCGAAGCGCTCCTGGGCGCGGCGCACGGCCTCGATGGCCAGGGCCTGGATGATGATGCCGCGGGTGTACAGCACCGACCCAACCTCCTCCTTGGGCCCCGTGCCCTGGCCCTTGTCGTGCACATACTTCAGGATGTCCTGCACCACCTTGGGGGTCTGGCCCGAGGTGTTGAGGGCCAGTGCGTTGTAGCCCTTGGCGCCCTCGCCGACGTCTTTGACATCGGGCTCGGCACCGGCCCACCACACGCCGTACATCTTGTCGCGCGGGTAACCGGTGGCTTGGGCCTCTTTCAGCGCGGTGGAGTTCATCACGCCCCAGCCCCACAGCAGCACGTAGTCGGGCTTTTGCTGGCGCACCTGCAGCCAGGCTGACTTTTGCTCAACGCCCGGCGCGGTGACGGGGATCTTCAGCAGCTCAAAACCGTGGGTCTTGCTGCGCTCTTCGAGCAGTGGCATCGGCTCTTTGCCAAAGGGGCTGTCGTGGTAGACCAGGGCGATCTTCTTGCCCTTCAGCTTGTCCAGCCCGCCTTCCTTCTTGCCCAGGTGCTGGATCAGGATGTCGGCCGCCGTCCAGTAGCTGCCCATCAGCGGGAAGTTCCACTTGAACACGCCGCCGTCCTGCGATGCCGACAGGCCATAGCCCAGCGTGACCAGCGGAATCTTGTCGTTGGACACCTTGTCGGTCAGCGCGAATGTGATGCCGGTGGCCTGCGGGTCGAACAAGGTCGCGGCCTTGCCCTTGAGCCGCTCGTAGCACTCCACACCCTTGTCGGTGGCATAGCCGGTCTCGCATTCCTCAAAGGTCAGCTTGACACCATTGATGCCGCCATCGCGGGCATTGATCATCTTGATGTAGTCCTGCTTGCCATTGGCCCAGGGCGTGCCATTGGGCGCATAGGGCCCCGTGCGGTAGACCAGCAGCGGGAAAAACTGCTCCTTGGCCTGGGCAAAGGCCGATGTGGCCAGCGTGGCACTCAGGCCGGCAGCCAGCACTGCGGCCGTGAGTGCGAGGGATTTGAAAGTCATATCTGTCTCCAGAGGTGGGGTCGGGTGGATGAAACAAGCAGCCGCCGCGGAACCGGCTCTGCCGGGCCGCTGGCGGCGCCCCCTTGAGGGGGAGCGCCGCAGGCGCTTCGGGGGTGGGTCATCAATGTGGGAACGGCCACAGCCGCAGCTTCTCGCGCCCGGTGGCCCACAGCCGGGCAATGCCATGCGGCTCGACGATCAGGAAGAACACGATCAGCGCGCCGAAGATCATGAATGTCAAATGCGAGGCCAGCGCGGTGTCGATGGGAATGCCAAAGTAAGACGGCAGCGCGTCCAGCAAGATCGGCAGCAGCACGATGAAGGCCGCGCCAAAAAAGCTGCCGGCAATTGAGCCCAGGCCGCCGATGATGACCATGAACAATAGCTGGAATGAGCGGTCCACCGAGAAGGCCGCCGGCTCCCACGAGCCCAGGTGCACAAAGCCCCACAGCCCGCCGGCCACGCCGACGATGAAGCTGCTGACCGCAAACGCGGTGAGCTTGGCATACACCGGGCGGATGCCGATCACGGCGGCGGCCACATCCATGTCGCGAATGGCCATCCACTCGCGGCCGATATTGCCGCGCACCAGGTTCTTGGCCAGCAGCGCAAAGACGCAGACAAAGCTCAGGCAGAACAAATACTTCTGCACCGGTGTCTCGATGGGCAGGCCCAGCACATTCAGGCCAGCCACGCTGACCGAGCCCGAGGACGAATCGTTGGTGAACCACTTGATGCGCAGAAAGGCCCAGTCGGTGAAGAACTGCGCCGCCAGCGTGGCCACCGCCAGGTACAGGCCCTTGATGCGCAGCGACGGTATGCCAAACAGCACCCCCACCACGGTGGCGCAGCCGCCGCCCAGCAGCAGCGCGGCAATCAGCGGCATGCCCGGCACCCGCACAAAGAAGTTGTAGGCCCCATAGGCGCCAATGGCCATGAAGGCGCCGGTGCCCAGCGAGATCTGGCCGCAATAGCCCACCAGGATGTTCAGGCCGAGTGCGGCCAGCGACAGGATCAAGAATGGCGTGAGGATGGCGCGGAAGGTGTATTCGCTGGCAATGAAGGGCACGGCCACAAAGGCCAGCGCCAGCAGGGCCCCGATCAGCAGCCGGTCTTGCCGCACCGGGAAGATTTGCTGGTCGGCCCGGTAGCTGGTCTTGAATTGGCCGTTTTCACGATAGAGCATGGTTGTTCTCTTGTTCAGGGCTCACACGCGGTCAATGATCTTCTCTCCGAACAGCCCTTGCGGCCTGACGAGAAGCACCAGCAGCGCCAACACATAGGCAAACCAGATCTCGATGCCCCCGCCCAGCATCGGGCCGATGTAGACCTCGCTCAGCTTCTCGCCCACGCCGATCACCAGGCCGCCCAGGATGGCGCCGGGCACCGATGTCAGCCCGCCCAGGATCACCACCGGCAGGGCCTTCAGCGCCACTTGCGCCAATGAGAACTGCACCCCCAGCTTGCTGCCCCAGATGATGCCGGCCACCAGCGCAGCAAAGCCGGCCACGCTCCAGACGATCACCCAGATTCGGCGCAGCGGGATGCCGATGGACTGCGCAGCCTGGTGGTCGTCGGCCACCGCCCGCAGCGCCCGGCCAGTGGCCGTCTTCTGGAAGAACACACTGAGCGCGGCCACCAACGCAGCGGCGATCAAGGCGGCATACAAATCCTCTTTGTTGATCAGCACGCCGCCGTCAAAGACACGCTCGAAGATGAAGATCGGATCCTTGGGCATGCCGATGTCGATCTTGTAGATGTCGCTGCCGAACAGGGTCTGGCCAAAGCCATCCATGAAATAGCTGATGCCCAGGGTGGCCATCAGCAGCGTGATGCCCTCCTGGTTGACCAGCTTGCCCAGCACCAGGCGCTCGATCAGCCACGCCACCGCGACCATCACCGCAAAGGCGCCGACAAAGGCCAGCGCAATCGCCAGCAGATGGTTGGAAAAACCAAACCACTTGGGAAACCATTCGGCAAAGCGCGCCATGGCCAATGCGGCAAACAGCACCATCGCGCCCTGGGCAAAGTTGAAGACCCCCGAGGCCTTGTAGATCAGCACAAAACCCAGTGCGATCAGTGAATACAACATGCCGGCCATCAGGCCGCCGAACAGTGTTTCGAGAAAAAATCCCATCGTCGTCTCCGCCGGCCTCAGTGGGATGTGCCGAGGTACGCAGAGATCACGTCCTCGTTGTTGCGCACCTCGTCGGGCGTGCCGTCGCCAATCTTCTTGCCGTAGTCCAGCACCACCACGCGGTCGCTGATGTCCATCACCACGCCCATGTCGTGCTCGATCAGCACGATGGTGGTGGCGAACTCGTCATTGACATCCAGCACGAATCGGCACATGTCCTGCTTCTCTTCCACATTCATGCCGGCCATCGGCTCGTCCAGCAGCAGCACGCTGGGCTCCATGGCCAATGCCCGGCCCAGGTCCACCCGCTTTTGCAGGCCATAGGGCAGGCGGCCCACGGGGGTCTTGCGAAAGGCCTGGATCTCCAGAAAATCAATGATGTGCTCGACGAACTCGCGGTGCTGGGCCTCCTCGCGGGCGGCCGGGCCGATGCGCAGGGCCTGCAGAAACAGGTTGCACTTCATCTTGAGGTTGCGGCCCGACATGATGTTGTCAATGACATTCATGCCCTTGAACAGCGCCAGGTTCTGGAAGGTGCGCGCCACGCCCATCTCGGCAACCTGGCGGCTGCTCATGTGGCTGAAGGTCTGGCCCCGGAAGCTGATGCTGCCTTGCTGCGGCGTGTAGACGCCATTGATGCAATTGAGCATGCTGCTCTTGCCGGCCCCATTGGGGCCGATGATGGCGCGGATCTCATGCTCGCGCACATCGAAGCTGATGTCAGTCAGGGCCTTGACGCCGCCAAAGGCCAGGCTGATGTTCTTGACGTCGAGGATGACGTCGCCGGCCTTGCGCACGGAGCTGTCTTCAGCCATTTCAAGCCGCCTTCTTCATGGCTGGGAAAGTCTTGGCATCGACGATCCTGAGCGTCGCCGAGATCGAGCCCGTGCGGCCGTCCTCAAAGGTCACCGCCGTCTCGATGAACTGCTCAGTCTTGCCGCCGTAGAGCGCATCCACCAACACCTGGTACTTCTCGAAGATGGCGCCGCGCTTGACCTTGCGGGTGCGGGTCATCTCGCCGTCGTCGGCGTCCAGCTCTTTGTGCAGCACCAGAAAGCGGGTGATCTGGCTGCCCGCCAGCAGCGCATCGGCGGCCAGGTCGGCATTGACCTGCTCGACGCAATCGCGGATCAATTCATAGACCTCGGGCTTTTGCGCCAGGTCGGCATAGCCGGCATAGGCCAGGTTGCGGCGCTCGGCCCAGTTGCCGGTGGCCTCGAAATCGATGTTGATGAAGGCGCAGACCCGGTCGCGCTGGTCACCAAAGGCCACCGCCTCCTTGATGTAGGGAAAGAACTTGAGCTTGTTCTCCACATACTTGGGCGCAAACATCGCGCCATCGTTGGGCCCGCCCTTGATGCGGCCCACGTCCTTGTGCCGGTCGATGATCTTCAAATGGCCGTGGCCGTCGATGAAGCCGGCGTCGCCGGTGTGGTACCAGCCGTCTTGGGTCAGCACCTCGGCGGTGGCGGCCGGGTTCTTGTAGTACTCCTTGAGCAGGCCCGGGCTCTTGACCAGGATCTCGCCGGTCTCACCCAGCTTGATCTCCACCCCGGCAATTGGCACGCCCACCGTGTCAGCGCGGGCTTCGTGGTCGGGCTGCAGGCAGACGAACACAGCAGTCTCGGTGCTGCCGTAGAGCTGCTTCAAGTTGATGCCGATCGAGCGGTAGAAGCTGAACAGGTCGGGGCCGATGGCCTCGCCTGCGGTGTAGGCCACCCGCACCCGGCTGAATCCCAGGCTGTTGCGCAGCGGCCCGTAAATGGCCCAATCGCCCAGCGTCCATTTCAGCTTGTCGAGCAGACCCACCGGCTTGCCGTCCAGCAGCGCCGGGCCCACCCGCCGGGCCACGCCCATGCAGGCCTGGAACAGCTTGCGCTTGAGGGCCGACGCGTCCTCCATCCGGATCATCACCGTGGTGAGCAGGCCCTCGAAGATGCGCGGCGGCGCAAAGTAGTAGGTCGGGCCCACTTCCTTCAAATCGATGGTGACGGTGGCGGCCGATTCAGGGCAATTGACGACATAGCCGCAGGCCAGCCACTGCGCATAGCTGAAGATGTTCTGGCCGATCCAGGCCGGCGGCATATAGGCCAGCACTTCCTCCCGGGCCGTCAGGTGGTCGAAGTCAGCGCCGGCACGGGCC
Organism: Betaproteobacteria bacterium; assembly: GCA_031366465.1. Lineage (GTDB taxonomy): Bacteria > Pseudomonadota > Gammaproteobacteria > Burkholderiales > Burkholderiaceae_C > Pseudaquabacterium. Next base: position 6,046 of record JANLZT010000682.1, read on the forward strand.
CGGTCGAGCAGGCTGAAATGGGTGTGCACCACGCCCTTGGGGTTGCCGGTGGTGCCCGAGGTGAAAAACATCGCCGCCACGTCCTGGGGCTGGCCCTGGGCCACCTGGGCGTCGAAGAAACCGGCATCGCGCGCCGCATGGGCCAGGCCGGCCTCGATCAGCGCGTCCAGCGATGCAAGGCCCGGCTCGTCATATTTGCGCAGGCCGCGCGGATCATCAAACCAGATGCGGCCCAGGCCCGGGCATTGCGGGCGGATTTCCAACAGCTTGTCCACCTGCTCCTGGTTCTCGACGATGGCAAAGCCGACCTCGGCGTTGTTGATGGGGAAGACGAGCTCGCTGCTGGCCGCATCCTGGTAGAGCGGGATCGGCACCGCGCCCAGCACCTGGGCTGCCAGCATGCTGGCGTACAGGCGCGGCCGGTTGTCGCCCACCACCACCAGATGGTCACCCCGCTGCAGGCCGGCCGCCGCCAGGCCGCCCGCCAGTCGCCGCACCAGATCGGCCAATTGGGCCCAGGTGGTGGTCTGCCAGATGCCGTATTCCTTCTCGCGCAACGCGGCGGCGTCGGGCCGCTGGCGGGCATGGTCCAGCATCAAACGGGGAAAGGTGGTCTGCACCGGTCACTCCTGTGGCGTGCACTGTCCGGGCAGGGCCGGACAGGTCAGCGATTAGGGAAGAATGCTAGGGATGGGTTTGACGTCAAGTTGTCGGTTGAACGACATTCCTAGGGTAGAACCCCAGCGGACATACCCGCACATCGGAGACTGTGATGAGCCCTGTGGCCACCACCTTGCACCAGCGCGCGCGCAGCCCCAGCGCGGCCGAGCTGGCCAACATCCCGTGGCTGAGCGAGCTGTCGGACGCGCACCGGGCCCAGGCCACGGCCGCGCTGCAGGTCAGCAGCGCCGAGCCGGGCGACCGGGTGTGCCGCATCGGCGCGCCCAGCACCTACTGGTTCGGCGTGATCGACGGGCTGCTCAAGATGAGCAATGTCAGCCTGGACGGCCAGCAGATCACCTACACCGGCGTGCCGCCGGGGGCCTGGTTTGGCGAGGGCACGCTGCTCAAGCGCGAGGTCTACCGCTACAACATTGAGGCCCTGCGCAAGAGCACGGTGGCCGGCCTGACCATCGAGGTGTTCTGGCTGCTGCTGGACCAGAGCATCCCCTTCAACCGCTTCGTGATGACGCAGTTGAACGAGCGCCTGGGCCAGTTCATCGCGGCGCGCGAGATCGACCGCAACCACCAGCCCGATGCCCGGGTGGCGCACAGCCTGGCAGCGCTGTTCCACCCGGTGCTCTACCCCGGTGTGGGCCAGGTGCTGCGCATCACCCAGCAAGAGCTGGCCTGGCTGGTGGGGCTGTCGCGCCAGCGCGTGAACGAGGCGCTGAATGCGCTGCAGGCGGCGCGGCTGATCCGCATCGAGTACGGCGGCCTGCGGGTGATCGACCTGGCCGCGCTGCGGACCTACCAGGTGTTGTGAGCGGCCAGCCGGCTGCGTTGCACCCATCTGCCCAGCCCGGCCAAGCCGATCAGGCCCAGCCCCATCAGGCCGAAGCTGCCAGGCTCGGGCACGGCGCTGATCGACAGATCGCTGATGCGCAGTGTGGACACCCCCAGCACATCCACGCTGTCTGCCACCCCCACCCCCAGCAAGAAGCTGCCGCCCTGGGCAAAGCTGTAGGCCAGGCGCTGGGGCCCGGTGGGCGCCTGCAAAGCCGTGGCCAGGGTGATGACCTGGCTGCCGATGACCACAAAGGCATGGTCGGCGAAGCTGGCATCCAGGCTGCTGAGCGACCAACTCAGCTCCAGCACCTGGCCGGCGCTGACGGTGAGCACCTGGGTGGCCAATGAGCCCTCGGTGGCGTAGTCACTGACCGACAGGTCGAGTGCGGTGGCCGGCAGGCCGGCAGCCGCCGCCAGCATATCCACCGCCACCGCCGAGCTGCCTGAGAGGTTGCCGGCCTCGTCATTGACGCCATCGACAAAGGCGGTGCTCAGCCACAGCGCGCCGGCTTGCGACACGACGTCCCCGGCCACCGACCAGCCCAGCAGGCTGCCGGTGCCGGCCTGGGCCTGGGCGGGCCCCAGGGCCAGGGAAAGGCCCAGGCCGGCGGCGATCTTGAGGGCAACAGCGGTCATGGATTGGCTTTCAGCGGGGGTGGGCATGGCTCAGCGCACGATCAGCGCACGATCAGGTCACGCGGGCCGGACAGGCTGGCCGGGCTGACGCCCGACAGGCTGAGCAGCGGCCGGAAGCTGGCTGCCGCGCCGGGGCCGTCGGCATCCACCTGCACGCTGGTGCCGCCGGCCACTGCCACGAAGCGCACCCAGCCGTCGGCCACCGGATCGCTGCCGCCGTAGCCCAGGCCGGCCAGCAGCAGCCGCAGATCGAGGTAGTCCTTGCCGGGCACAAAGTCGGTGATGGTGTCGCCGGCATCGCGCATCGAGGTGTAGACAAACAGGTTGCTGCCGGCGCCGCCGGTCAGCAGGTCAGCGCCCAGGCCGCCGATGATGATGTCGTCGCCCGGCGTGCCAGTGATCACGTCCCGCCCTGTAGTGCCGGTGAGGGTCTTGTACAGGTGCAGGCCCAGCAGCACCGGGTCGTGGTCGCTGGCCCGGAAGGGCAGGCTGGCATCGAAGGGGTCGGGCGCGCAAGTGGCGCAAGCCGGCTGCTTGAACTCCAGGTTGTAGTCCTGGGCGCTGGCTTCGTCGGCGTCGATGTGCCAATGCAGCGCGCCCGCCACCTTGGCCGACAGCGACGCGGTGGTGATGCCATGGTCCAGCCGGCCGGCGGTGCCGTCGAACACATACGAGTAGGCGCCGGCACTGAAGCGGCCCATCTGATCGACATAGCCATTGGCCACCAGCTCATTGACCGGGTCCTCCTGGGCGTAGGCGTTGAAGTCACCGATCAGCAGCACATCGGGGCTGCCGCTGGTGGCCTGCAACTGCGGCACGAAGGCGGTGCGCAGTCGCTGCGCCTGCAGCAGGCGCAGGCCGTTCCAGCAGCCCTGGCCGTCGCCGTTGTCGGCGTCGGCGCCGCTACCCGCCGGGCAACTGCTCTTGGACTTGAGGTGGTTGACCACCAGCGTGAAGCGCTCACCGTTGGCTGCCGCAAAGGTCTGGGCCAGCGGCGGGCGGTTGTTGACGGCATCGGTGTCGCTGGCCGACCCGCCCACCCGGGCCAGCCGGGCCGGCTTGTAGATCATCGCCACCTTGATCGCATCGTCGCCGGTGCTGCCCGCCGCCACCGGGTCGGGCACCACGGCATAGCTGTTGGCACCGACCTGGGCATTGAGGGCGTCCACCAAATTTTGTACGGCCGTGCTGCCGTTGTTCTGCATCTCCATCAGGCCCACCGCGTCGGCGTTCAGGCCGGCCAGGGCCTTGACGATCTTGGCGCGCTGGCGCGTGAACTCGGCTAGGTTGCCCGCCCCCCGGCAGTTGCTGGCCAGGCTGATGCCGCCCAGGCTGCAACCCTGGCCGGTGGCGCCGCCTGCGGTGCTGCCGTCGGTGAAGGTGGTGAAGAAGTTCAGCACATTCATGCTGGCCACTCGCACATTGCCGCCCACCACCGGCGGGCTGGCCGGGCGCGGGTTGCGGGCAGTGAACACCGGCACGCTGGTGGGATGGATGCGGTACAGCCCGGCGCCGGCAGCGCTGCTGGTGGCCGGGCCAAAATCGATCACCCCGGTGATCGCGCCCAGGCTGTCGCCGGCCCGGGGCAGGCCATTGGCGCCGGCATAGGGTGTGGGGTTGGGGTTTTGCAGCGAGCTGCCGTCGTCCAGCAACAGCCGGCTGCGGGCCTGCAGGTCGGCCAGCGCGATGGCTGCGGCCGAGCCCGGGCGGTGGCGGTTGCTGGGGGTCTCGTGGCGGCCCCCGGCGCCGATGGTGAGCTGGCCGTAGCGGGCCTGGAAGAAGTTCTGCTGCACCGTCAACGCATCGTTGATCTGCACCAGCATGCCCTCGAAGCGCTCAAAGCTGTCGCCTGCCGCCAGCGGCAGGCTCACCACGGTGGGGGTGATGGTCTGGCCGGTGCCCAGCAGCGTGACCGCGCTAACGGAGACCAGTTCGGTCAGCGGGCTGGCGGCGGAGCCGGCGCCAGCCGCAAACTCGGCCACCGTGCCAGTGACCTGCACCAGGTTGCCCGGCTGGGCGGCGGCAAAGCCGGCCGGGTCGGCAAACACGAAGATGCCGTCCGAGGTGGCCGGGTTGTTGTCGCCCACCAGGGCCTGGATGAAGAATCCGTTGTTCAGCAGCTTGGTGACCACCCCGGAGGTGCGCACCAGTTGGCCCAGCAGCGGGCTGGTGGCGGTGCTGCCCTGGATGGTGTAGATCGCGGCATCCGCAGGGGTTGGGGCGGGGCCGGTGCCGCCATTGCAGGCCTGGGCTGGCGCGGCGGCATTGCGCGGCGCGGGCGCCACGGCGGTGAAGTCATTGGCGTTGTTGTTGCTGTCCTGGCAACTGCTGCCGCTGGCACGGCGCAGCACCGCCAGGCTTGCCGACGGTGCGGGCGCAGCCGCCGCGCCGGCTGCGGGCTCGGCGCAGTTGGCGGTGCTGCCGTAGCCCACCAGGTCCACCAGCGTGGCGTCGCCCAGCGGGCAGGTCACGGCCGGCAGCGAGCTGCTGGTGTTGACCAGTGCCACCTTGCCGGCGGTGGCACTCATGTTGAAGCTGCCGCTGGCATTGGCGGTGGGCAGCAGAGCACCGGCCGCCCCGCCGCTGCCAAACTGCACCAGGTAGTAAGCGCCGGCCGGGATGCTGCCGGTCAGGCTGATCTTCTGGCTGCCCCAGGACGTGCCGGCCGCCGGGCTGTACTGCACCGACCAGCCCGCCAGGTTGACGGCGGTCGCGCCACTGTTGTGCAACTCGACAAAATCGTTCTGGTACGGCGCGCCCGCATTGCCACCGCCGCCATACACCTGGCTGATCATCACGGCGGCTTGCGCCGGCAATGCTGCGGCCATCCAGGCCAGCGGCAGCAGCGCCCTCCGCAAGGCCCGGCCCAGGTGTTGCAAGTAACGCGTTGAATGCATGGTTGGCCTCTGAGGAGTCGTGCTGGGCCGATCAGTCCGGCCGCTGCGCTGCCGAGTTTGCCACCCCATGCGCGACATGGCCCGACGGCACATGGCGGGCGGCGTTCTCGATGTGGCGCGGGTGGTCGTCAAAGAAAAAGTCGGGCTCGAACTCGCGCAGAAACTCGCCCTTGGGCAGGCCGCCCAGGAACATCGCCTCGTCGATCTCGATGTGCCAATCCATCAGGGTGCGGATCGCCCGCTCATGGGCCGGCGCGCTGCGCGCGGTCACCAGGGCGGTGCGCACCCGCATGCCCGATGCCGCGCCGGCCTGCTGCAGGCGCTGCAAGGCCTGCAGCAGTGGCTTGAAAGGGCCGGCGCCCAGCGGCGTGGTGGCCTGGGTCGACTCATGCGCCTGGAAGGCCTGCAGGCCGTCACGCTGGTAGACCTGCTCGGCCTCGTCCGAGAACAGCACCGCATCGCCGTCGAAGGCGATGCGCAACTCGTCCGGGTGCAAGGCCGAGGCCTGCGGCGCCAGCGGCGCCACCCGCGCGGCCGGCACGCCGGCCTCCAATGCCGAGCGCACATCGGCCTCGTTGGCCGACAAGAACAACTGCGCGTTGAGCGGCCGCAGGTAGCGCCAGGGCGACTCACCCCGGGTGAAGACCCCCCGCTGCACCGCCAGCCCGTAGTGCTGGCAACTGCGGAACACCCGCAGGCCTGAGACCGGGTCGTTGCGCGAGACGATCACCACCTCGACCCGCGGCAAGGGGCTGCCGGCGTTGAAGGCCAGCAGCTTCTTGGCCAGTGAGAAGGCCACGCCGGGCCGGGCCGGCTGGTCCAGCCGCTGCAGTTGCAACTGCATGTAGGCATGGTCGTCGCGGGCCTCGAAGACCTGGTTCTCGGCCTCGAAATCAAACAGTGCCCGCGATGACAGCGCCACCACCAGATGGCCGGCGGGCGCCGCTGGGCTGGAGGCTGGGCTGGTGCCCGGCGGGGGCGCTGGGACGACGGCTGCGGGCATCCGCAGAATGATACGGGGCCGCCCCGCAGCGGCGCCCGGGCCCGATCAGTTCATGAAGCCCAGCGGCCCGCGCTTGCCGCCGCCGCCGGGCCCGGGCAAATCGGCCGGCTCGATGCGGTCGCGGCCATCCAGCCGGGCATTGCCGAAGGCGGTCATCCAGGCCCGCCGCATCTCGCGCGGCGCCATCTCGGCCAGGCGGGCTAGCACCGCATCGCCCGGCTCGGGCTCGAAGTGGCGGCCCCAATCGTGCTGGCCGCGGATGCCGGCATACAGGCGCAGCGCGATGGCGCGGGCGGCGTCGCGGCTGGGGCTGTGCACCTGGTAGACATTGACCCGGTTGAGGATGGGCTCGGGGATGCTGCGGTCGTCATTGGCGGTGGCCACCCAGATCAACTGGCTGGCGTCCACCGCCACCTCGGCAAACTCATCGACAAACTGCTCGGCGGTGTCGTGCTCGAGCAGGCTGTAGAGCGCACCCAGCGGGTCGTAGGCATGCTCGCCACGGGCCTTGTCGATCTCATCGACCACCATCACCGGATTGGCATATTGGCCATCGACCAGGGTCTCGAAGACCTTGCCCGGGCGGGCGCCTTTCCATTGGCTGGACGCGCCCGACAACACCCAGCCGGCGGTGAGTGAGCTCATCGAGATGAAGCCCATGCCGGTGCCCAGCAAGCCCGCCAGCGCGCGCGCAAAGTGGGTCTTGCCCACGCCCGGCGGGCCCAGCAGCAGCATGGGTGTGATCTCCAGCGCGTCGCGGCTGTCGTGGCACAGCGCCAGTTGGCGCCGCACATCGTCCAACACCTCATGGAAGTTGGGCATCTCGTCATACAGGTGGGCCATCGCCGGCAGGCCGCTGGGCTTGACCTGGAAGCGCTCGGGGCCTTTTTCCAGCATGCGCTCGTAGGTGCTGCGCAGGTTCTCGTGGTCCTTGGGCGGCAGTTTGGTCAGGCAGCGCTCGACATCGTCGCAGCGGTAGACGCTGCGCATCTGCGCCACCGAGAAGGCGCTGCGCGGTGCCATGGGCACCAGGTCATGTGAGGAACGGGGCATGCACTACCTCCAGAGTCCGACCAGGCCATTGAAGCAAGCCGGTGCGCCGTCGGTCCGTCGATCAGCGCCAGGGATGGCCCCTTTTCCATGCGTCGCCGATCCAGCCCGAAACCGCCACCATTGGCGCAAATACTAGCAAGGCCCAGGCCATCGTGCCGGCCCCTGCCGGCCCCTGCCTGGGGGGCCGGCAGTGACCTATTTCACCCAGGTATTGAGCTGGATGATGGGCAGCAGCACCGCCAGCACGATCAGCATCACCACCATGCCCATCACCACAATCAGGATCGGCTCCAGCAAGGTGGCCAGCGCGATGGCGCGGCGCTGCACCTCGCCGCTCAACTGCTTGGCGGCGCGGTCCAGCATCTGCGGCAACTGGCCGGTCTGCTCGCCCAGGCGCGCAAACATCGCCAGCAAACCCGGGAAACGCTTCTTGGCGGCCAGCGCGGCGGCCAGCGGTGCGCCCTCTCGCACCTGCACCAGGGCCTCCAGCGCGTCGGCGCGCAGGGCCCGGTTGCCCAGGGTCTCGGCGGCTGCCTGCAAGGCTTTGAGGATCGGCACGCCGGCATTGGCCAGCATCGCCAGCGTGCCGGCAAAGCGCGACGCGTTGTAGCCGCGCGCCACCCGGCCGATCAAGGGCACGCCCAGCAGCCCGGCATCAAAGCGCTGGCGGAAGGCCTCTTGCCGCAGCGCCAGGCCCAGCGTCACGCCGCCGGCCGCCAGCGCCAGCGCCACCAGCCAGCCCCACTGGCGCACAAAGGCCGAGAGGCCCAGCATCGCCAGCGTCAACCACGGCAGCGCGCGCTGGTTGCTGATGAACACCCCCGCCACCTGCGGCACCACATAGGTGACCAGGAAGACCACGATCACCAGCGCGATCAGCGAGACGATGGCCGGGTAGAGCGCGGCGCCCAGCAGCTTGGTGCGCAGGGCTTGCCGCTCTTCCAGATCGTCGGCCAGGCGCTCCAGCACCGCGCCCAGCGCGCCGCTCTGCTCGCCAGCGGCCACCACCGCCCGGTAGACATCGTCAAACTCGCGCGGGGTGGTGGCCAGGGCCTGGGCAAACGGCGCGCCGGCATTGACCTCGGCGCGCAGATGCGCCACCAGGTCACGCTGGCGCGGGTCATCGGCCTCGTCGGACAACGAGGTCAGCGCCCGCTCCAGCGGCAGGCCGGCGCCCACCAGGCCGGCGAGTTGGCGGGTCCAGACCGCCAGGCCGGTGCTGCCAAAAACCCGCCGCGCCCAGCGCGAGGTGCCGGCCGTCTGCACACTGGCCGCCAGCGCCGCCACCGCCAGCGGCACCAGGCCCTGGCTGCGCAGTTGCGAGCGCGCGGCCTTGGCGTTCTCGGCCTCCAGCACCCCGCTGCGGGGCTTGCCGGCGGCGTCCAGGGCTTCGTAGGTGTAAGCGGGCATGGGGCAGCAGTATCGGGGAGACGGGCGCCAGCCTATCGGCGCAGAAGGGCCGGCTTTGACCGGTGAACGCCTGCGGGCCGACAATCCCGCCCATGGACAAGCCCAGCATCGATCTCGCACCGTTGCACCGTTGCACCGGGCCTTGGGCATGCTCATCGAGGCCCTGGCGCTCTGGCAGGCCCAGCCTGTGGGGGCCGTGCTCAAGCCCCATCTGCGCTCAGCGGTGATCCAGTCCTTCGAGTTCAGCTATGAGTTGTCGCTGCGCAGCCTGCGCCGGGTGTTGATCGAGCGCGCCGGCTCAGCCGACCGCATCACCGACCTGTCATTCAATGACCTGCTGCGCCATGGCGCCGACGCCGGCCTGATCGGTGACCCGGGCACCTGGCGTACCTGGCGAGCGCTGCGCAACGCCACCAGCCATGCCTATGACGAAGCCCGGGCCGAGCGGGTGGCATGGGATGCCGAGCGTTTCAGCCTTGACGCCAAGGCCCTGCTCACGGCCCTGGAGGCGTCGGTATGAGCGCGCTTGCCGCAGCGGCCGCGGCTTCACCCACCGCCCGCATCGCACTCAGCCAGGCGCAGCAGCAATTGGTGCGTCAGCTGATAGCCGCTGTGCTGCCGGGCGCCCGGGTGGCCGTCTTCGGCTCGCGCGCCACCGGCCGCGCCAGGCCTTTTTCGGATCTTGATCTGCTGCTGATCGGCCCCGCCCGGCTCACCTGGGCCCAACGGGCCGAGTTGCGTGATGCCTTCGAGGCCAGCAGCCTGCCGTTCACGGTGGATGTGGTGGAAGCCGACGGCCTGGCCGTAGGCATGGCGCAGCGGATCTGGGCGGAGGCGCTGCCCCTGCCTTGACGCGGCTGCTCAGTCCCGCGTCACCCGCAACACCTCTTCCAGCGAGGTCACCCCGGCCGCCACCAGGCGCTGGCCGTCCTCGCGCATCGGCACGAAACCCTGGGCGCGCGCGGCTTCGGTCAGCTCGCTTTCGGCGGCGCGCATGTGGATCAAACCGCGCAGCGTGTCGTCCACCACCATCAGCTCGTAGACCCCCGTGCGGCCCTTGTAGCCGGTGTTGCTGCAGGCCTTGCAACCCACCGGGTGCCACAAGCCGTCACTGTCGCGCCGCTTGCAGGCCGCGCACAGCTTGCGCACCAGGCGCTGGGCTTGCGCGCCCAGCAGGCTGCTGGAGAGCAGATAGGGCTCGACGCCCATGTCGATCAGCCGGGTGACGGCGCTGGGCGCGTCATTGGTGTGCAGCGTGGCCAGCACCAGGTGGCCGGTCAGGCTGGCCTGGATCGCGATCTGGGCGGTCTCGAAATCGCGGATCTCGCCGATCATGATGACGTCCGGGTCTTGCCGCAGGATGGCGCGCAGGGCCTTGCCGAAGGTTAAATCGATCTTGGTGTTGACCTGGGTCTGGCCGATGCCGGCCAGCTCGTATTCGACCGGGTCTTCGACGGTGAGGATGTTGGCGCCCGCCGTGTCGATGCGGCCCAGCGATGCGTACAGCGTGGTGGTCTTGCCACTGCCGGTGGGGCCGGTGACCAGCACGATGCCGTGCGGCTGGTGGACAAGCTTGTCAAACGCCGTCAGCACCTTGCCGTCCATGCCCAGGGCTTCGAGGGTGAACTTCGATTCGCTCTTGTCCAGCAGCCGCAGCACCGCCCGCTC
>JANLZT010000827.1:0-1553 GCA_031366465.1 Betaproteobacteria bacterium
GCCATGCCGCCCAATGCGGCGGCGTTTGTCAACCAGCAGCAGATGCACCGCTTCATCATCCGCAATGTGGTCAATGCAACCGGCACCTGCGGCACGGACGCCGGCATCCGCGCCGGCTCGCAACTCACGCCGCAGCAGGTCGCCAAGTTCACCAACGCGGTGCAGGCGCTGGCCGAGGGCACACGGCTGGGCATCCCGGCGCTGTTCAAGTCCAATGCCCGCAACCACTTCGAGCGCGACGCGCGCACCGGCATCAACAACTCGTCGGGCGTGATGACCGAGTTTCCGAAAGAGGCCGGCATTGCCGCCGCTGCGCTGGGCGAGGAGTTTCGCAAGACCGGCAGGGCGACGGTCGGCGACATGGACGTGGTCAAGACCTTCTCGCGCGTGATGGGCGCCGAGTGGCAGGCCATCGGCATCCGCGGCATGTACGGCTACATGGCCGATCTGGCCACCGAGCCGCGCTGGTACCGGGTGCACGAGACCTTCACCGAAGACGCCGACCTGGCCGCCAACATCATCAGGACCCTGGTCGAGAACCTGCAGGGCGGGCCGCTCAATCCCAAGTCACCGGTGGCGCTGACGATGAAGCATTTCCCCGGCGGCGGTCCTCAGGAATTGGGCCTCGATCCGCACTACGCCTTCGGCAAGAACCAGGTCTATCCGGCGGGCAACTTTGGCTATCACCTGAAGCCGTTCAAGGCGGCTATCGATGCCGGCGTGTCGTCGATCATGCCGTACTACGGCGTGCCAATTGCCGTCACCTACGAGGGCGTCCAGTACGAGCAGACCGGCATGGCGTTCTCCAAACAGGTCGTCACCGACCTGCTGCGCGGCAAGCTCGGCTTCAAGGGCTATGTCAACTCCGACACCGGCATCATCAATGACCGCGCCTGGGGCCTGGAAGGCAAGACCGTGCCCGAGCGGGTGGCTGCTGCGATCAACGGCGGCACCGACACCTTGTCGGGCTTCGACGATGTCAAGACCCTCACCGACTTGGTGGGCGCCGGCCTGGTCAGCGAGGCGCGCGTCACCGAAGCCGCCGGGCGATTGTTGCGCCCGATGTTCGAGCTGGGCCTGTTCGACAATCCCTATGTGGATGAGGACAGGGCGGCCGGCATCGTCGGTCAGCCCGCGTTCCGCGAGGCGGGGCTGGACGTCCAGCGCAAGTTGATCGTGTTGCTGCAGAACCTGCGGGTGCTGCCGATCGCAGCAGGCACCAGGGTCTACACCATGGGCCTGGACACCACCGACGCGCAGCAGGTGTTTGCCCAGCTAGTCAACGGCGAGACCGGCGCCGATGGCAAGGCGCTGGCCCGGGATGCGGCCGGCAATGTGGTCGGCCGCCCATCGGCCGCCGCCTTCGACCGGGCCATCATCCGTGTCGAGATCGGCAACGCCGGCACCAATGCCTATCGAAGCAAGGACGCGGCCAGCGGCGCCAACCCGGCCTTCGTCAGCCCCTTGACCGGCAAAGTCTGGGGTGCGACCGACCCCTGCATCACCCACCCGGCCACCAACCCGCAATGCGTTGACGATGGCTACCTGGGCGG
>JANLZT010000686.1:0-5124 GCA_031366465.1 Betaproteobacteria bacterium
CACCCCCGGCAAGGGCTCGATCGGATGGCCCATCAGGGTGCGGCCCGATGCCAGGATCTCGGCCAACAGCGTGGCCGGCACGGTGGCATCGCTCAGATCCAAAGCGGTCTCCAGCATCGACAAGGTGAAGCCCTTGGCGCCGTAGCCGTACAGGCCCAGGTTGCGGTGCTCCACTGCCGCCAGCGCGGCCTCGACCCGCCGGGCATCGGCCCAGGGCGCCAGCAGCGTATGGAAGCGCGCCTGGGTCGTGCGGAACAGGGTCTCGTTGTGCCAGAGCGTGTCGTCAGCATCCAGGCCGATCATCGAAGGGCGGGTCATGGCGGGCAACTCACAGTCCGCAGGGCAGGCGCTGGGCCAACATCAGAGGCCCGGTTGCCCGGCGGCGGCCGGCGGGGCGCCCGGCACCTCAGGTGCGCCAGGCGCCCCACACGCCAACAAATGGATGCGCACCCCCGTCAAGCCCACCACCTGCCCGGGCCGCAGCTTGGCGGTCTTGCGCAGCTCATCGCGGCCATCCACCTGCACCCGGCCATCGGCCACCAGCTGCTTGGCGCCGCCGCCGCTGTGGGCCAGGCCGGTGGCCTTGAGCAGGCGGTCCAGCGTGATGAACTCGCCGCGGATCTCGAAGGGGATGGTCTGCATGGGGCTGATTACGGCGCAAAGCCAGCATTGTGATGGCGCGATGGCACAGCTCAGCCCCAGCCTGTCACGCATGGCAGACTGCCGGCATGACCATCCCGCCCGCCTGCCAGACCAGCCCCGCCGCTGACCGCAACAAGGGCCCGATCCTGGCCGCCCTGCAAGGCCTGCTGCCCAGCACCGGCGCGGCCTTGGAGATCGCCGCCGGCACCGGCCAGCATGCGGTGCATTTCGCCGCCGGCCTGCCCGGCTGGATCTGGCAGCCCACCGACCCCGCACCCAGCGCGCTGGCGTCGATTTCGGCCTGGTCGGCCCGGTACCCATCCCCCGGCCTGCGGCCACCGCTGGCGCTGGACGTGTTGGCCGAGCCCTGGGCGTCCGGCCTGATCGACACAGGGCCCTGGGACCTGGTCTTCTGCGCCAACTTGCTGCACATCGCGCCCTGGACGACCTGCGCCGCACTGATGCGCGGCGCGGCGCGCCTGTTGTCGCCCGCCGGCCTGCTGGTCACCTATGGGCCCTACCGGGTCGAAGGCGAGCCGCTGGCAGCCGGCAACCAGGCCTTTGATGCCGATCTGCGGGCCCGCAACCCGGCCTGGGGCCTGCGCTGGCTGCACGAGGTGGACGGCCAGGCCGTGGCCGCAGGCTTGCAGCGCCAAGACCGCCTGGCGCTGCCGGCCAACAACCAACTGCTGGTCTTCGGCCGCAGCCTTGCGCCTGCACAAGCGCCGAGATGAGCCCGCCACCAGCGCCCCGTCTCACCATCCAGCCCGGTGGCTGGCAGTTGACGGTGGCGCCCGGCCAGAGCCTGCTGCGGGCCGCCCTGTCCGCCGGCCTGCGCCTGCCCAGCGCATGCCGCAACGGTAGCTGCCGGGCCTGCATCTGCCGATTGGTGAGCGGCCAAATCCACTACCAGATCGACTGGCCGGGCCTGCTGGCCGACGAAAAGGCCGACGGCTGGATCCTGCCCTGCGTGGCCACGGCTTTGGGCGATGTGGTGATCGATGCGCCGGCCGCACGGCCGGCCTTGGGGTGATGCCGATGGCACCGGAACCCTGGCCTGCGGCACAGGTCAGACTGGGCCACTCGTCTCTCGCAACGCCACGCCCAGGAGCCCGCCGTGACCCTCCGCCCTGCCCGTCTTGCCCTGTCCCTGAGCCTGGCCCTGAGCGCAGTCCCCGCCTGGCCCGGCACCGCAGAGGTGAACTTTCTGCAGCCCGAGCGCTTTGCGGATGCCGGCCGTGGGCGCGATGCCGAGCAAGTGCAGGCCACACTGGCCCAACACCTCCAGGCACTGGCCGCCCGGCACCTGCCGGCCAGCCAGACCCTGACCGTGGATTTCACCGACATCGACCTGGCCGGCAACCTGCGGCCGGCGTCACGCATGGGCCAGGAGGTGCGCGTGCTGCGCGGCGGCGCTGACTGGCCGCGGCTGGCGCTGCACTACGCCCTCAGCGACAAGGGCCAGGTGATCGCCAGTGGCGACGAGAACCTGGCCGACATGGCCTATCTACAGCACGCGACCGCGCTGCGCACACAAACCGCATTGCCCTACGAAACCCGCTTGCTCAGCGCCTGGTTCGAACAGCGCTTCGCCGGCCGGCGCTGAGGCGCGCAGGCAACGCGCTCAAGCACAGGCTCAGCGCGCGCCCTTGCGCTTGGCCACCAAGGCCGGCTGCAAGGCCTGGTGCAGCGCCAGGTATTCCAGCGTCAGCTTGTGGCGCGCATCCAGGTGCACCATCGGCAGCGCCCGCTCGTGCGACTCCTTGATCCTGACGCTGGCGCTCAGGTAGGGCTGCAGCACCGGCAGGCCTTCGTCGATCAATGCCTGCACCAGCCGCTGCGGCAGATTGGCGCGCACCTGGAACTGGTTGACGACGATGCCGCTCACCACCAATTCCCGGTTGTGATCGGCCTGGATCTCTTGCACGCTGTCCAACAAGGCATACAGCGCGCGGCGCGAAAAATCGTCGCAGTCAAAGGGGATCAGGCAGCCCTGGCAGGCAATCAGCGCCGAGCGGGTGAAGAAGTTCAGCGCGGGCGGGGTGTCGATGTAGACCCGGTCATAGCCCTCCAGCGCCGCCAGGGCATCGCGCAATTTGTAGATCTTGTAGCGCGATTCCAGCTTGCCGTGCAGTTCCTCCAGCTTGGGGCTGGACGGCAACAAGTGCAGGTGCTCGAAGGGCGTGGCGCGGATGAATTCTTCGGTGGCCTGGGTGCGCAGCGTGAACCTCAGGGTCTGGTCAAAGAACTCGGCAGCGGTATCGCCCAGCGCATCGGCGCCTGCGCCCAGCAAGTAGCGGGTCGAATTGCCCTGCGGATCCAGATCGATCACCAGGGTGCGAAGACCCTGGGCGGCGCTGATCGCGGCGAGGTTGCAGGTGATGGTGGACTTGCCCACCCCGCCCTTCTGGTTGAACACGACATAGCGCATGGCGCAGCAAGCTCCCAGGCATTCTGGCAACCCCGATGGCCGCCGACGGCGTTATTTTGCACTGCAGCATTCATGCGCCCTTGCCAGCCCACGAACTGGGGGGACAAACCGCCCTTGATCGTCATGCAGGCGTCACAAGATCGCCGCACAATGGCTTTGTCTTGGCGACAACCGACCACACCAATGGGTGGAACACCGGAACCCGTTACCGGCGCCAACACAACCGGTTCAGGCCAACAACCTGGACCGCCAGCAAGGGCCACCTCGGTGGCCCTTGGCTCGTCTGAATGCTCAAGGGCCACAGCGCGGTGGCCCTTGGCACGTCTGAATGCTCAAGGGCCACCTCGGTGGCGCCTCTCAGGATCCCGGCAGATAGCGGTTGCCGGCCGCCTTGAAGCGCTGCACTGCCTGCTTGAGATCGGTGTACTCCTCGCAGCCGAACAAGCAGGCCCGGTCCAGCGCGGTCAATTTCTGTTCGGCGCCGGCCAGGTCACCGCGCATCAAGGCCAGCTCACCCGAATACTCCAGCGCGCCGCGGTGGCGAGGGTCGATGCGCAAGGCTTCGCGGTAGTAGCGGTCTGCAGCGTTTAGGTCGGGCGGGCTGACCTTGCGCGACACATAGCCCATCAAGTTGTTCCAGTCGGCGCTGGCACTGTCATTGAGGCGCTGCAGTTCGGCCAACGCATCCGGCCAACGCTTGGCCGCCACCAGGGTGCGAACGCCGGTCAACTTGTCATCGGCCTTGCCGGCGGGCGGCGGCGTATCTGCTGAGAAGGCCGCTGGCAGCAGTGCCGCAGCCAACAGACCTGCCTGCAGGCCCCTGCAAGCCAGTCGCCGCGCGGGCTGCCAAGGTGAGTCCTTGCGTGAAGGGTCAAAACGGTCCATGGCTCGCTCCAGAGGTGATCGCATGATTCTGACATCGGCCACCGCCCGGTACACGGCGGGCAGCGCCGCATCTGCCGGGCAGCCGGCCGTCCAGGACAATGCCGTATGCTCCGCAGGAGCTTCGACGCGCGAACGGCGCTCGTCAGCCATCCACAGGAGCACCGCCTTGGCGACCCCGAACTATTCATACGAAAAACGCCAGCGCGAACTGGCTAAAAAGCGCAAGAACGAAGAAAAATTGCTGAAGAAAAAGCAGCCTGGGCCAGGCGACGGCCCCGCCGACCAAGACCATGGCGGCGGCAAGCTGGCCGCCGATGGCAGCCCAGCCGAGCCTGGCAGCAACGCGCCTTCGCCCTGACCGTTTGGCTTGCCTGGCCGCAGGCCGGCGAAAAAAAACCGCATCCGAAGATGCGGTCTTTTATGGCACCGGCGCGACCTGCGCCGGGCTGCACCTTGACTTACAGGGTGCGGATATTGGCAGCCTGCAAGCCCTTGGGGCCTTGCTTGACTTCGAACTCGACGCGCTGGTTTTCGGCCAGGGTGCGGAAGCCGCCGTTGTTGCGGATTTCGCTGAAGTGGGCGAACAGATCCTTGCTGCCGTCTTCAGGGGTGATGAAGCCGAAGCCCTTGCCGTCGTTGAACCATTTGACGGTGCCGGTTTGCGTGGTGCTCATGTTGATTTTCCTTGAGGAGGAGTATTGAAAAAAGCCACCGCAGCGACCAACTTTTGGCCACCACGGACAGAGACACTCAAGAATCGTCGAACTGAGAGTTCAAACCTGGCCCAGTCGTCTCGGCACTGAACGCGTGTGCTGGTGGGCACTGCGCAGGCTGGGGCGGCGGAACGGGAATAAGACCTTTTGCAAACGGTCTCGTGCATGTCTGTGAGCGGAGTTTAACACTTTCGGCGTGCCGCCAAGGATTGCTGCGTCGCCCTGGTCGTCCCACACACCACACTGGCGGCCATTTCGGCTCCGCAATCCACAGGTCCGAAAACGGCGAGTGGCAGGCCACCGCCTGCCTATCATCCGGTCCATGTCGACGCTTGCCGCCCCACCGCTGACCGCATCCAAGTCCGCTGCCGCCCAAGGCCAGCACGACGCCAACTACCGCGCACTGCGCACCCGCGATGCGCGCATTGACGGGCGGCTGTTCGTCGGCGTCAC
>JANLZT010000090.1:0-3420 GCA_031366465.1 Betaproteobacteria bacterium
CTGGCCGGGATGCCACTGTCGATCACGTTGTACATCGACAGCGCGTTGTAGGCATTGATCAGCCAGGCCATCTGGGCCGCCCAGCCAGCGTGGTCGAGGTGCGAGCTGGCGGCCACCTGGCGCACCATGCTGTCGAGATCACTGCGGTCCTGCGCGAGTGCCGCAAAGTCGACCTCGCCCTGGCCGTTGACGAAGCGCGCCAGCACCCGGGCCCAGGCGGCATCGGCCGCCTGCTGGGCCTGTGCCGGCGCCAGCGTGACGCTGGCTGCCGACACGCCGGCCAGCGGCAGCGGCACCTGGGTGGCACAGCCGGTCAACCCGGCCAGCACGCCCAACACAGCCAGCCCGACCAACGCCCACCACCGCAGGCCCCCAGCCGGGCGCCTCATGCCGGGGCCCGCCGCGCCGCCAGTGCCGCCTCGCGGGCGCGGCCCTTGAGCCACTTGATCGGCTGCTCGGGTGCACCGGCCGGTGCGGGCCGCAGCGGTTGCCAGGCGCCGCCGGCCTGGGCCAGCGGGCGCAGCAAAAAATCATCGCGCCGGGCATTGAAGGCGCACATGCTGATCGGCCCGTCCTGGGTGATGGCCATGAAGACGCAGGCGGCGATGCGGTCAGCCTCCAGGTTGCAGGCGTCCATGAAGTTGTGGGTGAAGAAGGTGAGCTTGCCGACCCGGCCGCGCGCCGCCCACAGGTCAGCCCGCGCGGCCCAGGCGGTGCGCGCCAGCCAGCCGGCGGTGGCCACCAGCAGCGCCGGCCGGCGCAGCAGGGCTGCGGCCAGCGAGCGCAGGCCCTGCCCGGGGGTGCGGCGGTTGATGGCCAGCGTGGCGGTGTCGCGCATGAAGCGGCGGATGAAGGCCTTGTCGGCAAAGGCATCGTAGGCATGGCCGTTGACAACCAGCATCACCGCGCTCTGGTTGCAGGCCTGGTGGCCGGCGGCCAGCACATTGAAGCCCAGGTCAATGCCCGCGCCCTGGCGCAGCGCCGCCGCCACGCTGCCGTTGTCGATGGCGCGATCACGCGCACCCAGCACGCCCCGGCCGGTGTCGGCCTGCAACTGGAAGGACGCAAAGCGCACCGCGCCGGCCTGGGCCACAAAGAATGCCGCCAGCATCGGGATCTCGGCCAGGTTGCCGTCGAACACGGTGGTGTTGAAAAACACGCCGATCGGCAGGCCACGGGCCCGGGCGATGTAGTCCAGGCGCAGCGCGTTCAGCGCCGCCTCGCTGCCCAGGCCAGCGCGCTGCTGGGTGAGATCGACATGAAAGGCCACCTCGGTCAGGCCGGCAGCGGCCAGGTCTTGCAGCAACTCGCGGCTGGCCAGGATGCCGTTGGTCATGAGTGAGGCCCGCAGCCCCCGCCCGCTGATGCGCCGCACGATGGCCAGCAGCTCGGCGCGCGGCCGCAGCGTGGGCTCACCGCCCGATACCTGCACATCGGTGCCGGGGCCGTAGTGGGCCAGGATCAGATCGATGCGGCGGTAGATCTCGTCCAGCGGGAAGTCCAGCACCGCCTCGGACGACTCACTCAGATAGCACAGCGTGCAGTCCAGGTTGCAGCGCTGGGTGATCTCCAGCGACACACAGGCCACGCCCCAGCGCCGGCCGGCCGTCTGCCCGGGCAGCCACTGGCCGGTGCGCTGCATGCGCCAGGCCAGGTCGGCACGCGGGTCGGCCAGCGGCTGGCGCTGCGGCGCCACATCGCGCGCATCGACCAGCGCCGGGCCGGGGGTGATGGCGCCTGGCAAGGTGGGGGAATGGGGTGTCATTGGAGTAGGTCGCAAGGGCTGGCCAGACCTTACGGCGCCGGCGTCGCCGGCCCCCCCGAACCGGTGGCTGACCCGGTGGCTGACCTGGCGGGCAAACCAGCCGTCGATCACGCCGACCAGGCCGCCGGCCGCTCACCCACGGTGATGCGGTGCAGCAAGCGGCGGTGGCCTTGGTAGCCACCGGTGGCGGCATGCACCAGGCAGCGGTTGTCCCACATCAGCAGCATGCCCTGCTGCCAGCGGTGGCGGTAGACAAACCGCTCCTGGCCCTGATGGGCAAACAGCTCGGCCAGCAGGGCCTGGGCTTGGCCTTCGGGCAGGCCATCGATGCCGATGGTGTAGCCCGGGCTGACGTAGAGCGCGGTGCGGCCGGTCTCGGGATGGTGGCGTGCCACCGGCTGTAGCTGTGTAGCCAAGGCCGAATCGTCGTACTTGATGGCCATCGATCGGCCGGCATCCTGCTCGCCATAGCGGCCCTGGCGGGAGTAGCCCCGGCGCGCCGAGTGCACGCCCTGCAGTGGCTGCAACTGGGCCCGCATCGCCGCTGGCAGGGCGTCCCAGGCGGCGTACTGGTTGGCAAACAGGGTGTCGCCGCCCAGCGGCGGGATCACATCGCCATACAGCAGCGTGGCGGCCGGCGGGCTGGGCAGGAAGCTCCAGTCCGAGTGCCAGTTGTCGGCAAAGATCGAGCTGGTCTCGTCGGCCTCGCGCTTGACCTGGGCCACATGCGGATGGCCGGGGATGGATTCGAAGTAGGGGTCGGGGCTGAATGGGCCTATTGCCCTGGCAAAGCGCTCCAGGTCTTCCACACCCAGGGCCTGGTCGGGGAAGGCCAGCACCTGATGGGCCAGCCAGGCCTGGCGGATTTCGGCGGCCTGTGCGGCGCTGATGGGCTGGCGCAGGTCCAGACCGCGCACCACGGCACCGCAGGGGGCGGGCTGGGCTATGACGCTCAGGGGCATGGGGTTCTCCGTGGGGGGACTGGCGGCGGCGGGCAGGCGGCTGGCATTCCAGTCTAGGTCGGGCGGGCCTGACAGCGCCTGCGCACTATCCCGGTGGCCCGGCTGATCAGTGATTGCCCTGGGCGACAGCGCGCGGGCGGGCCAGCGCCCACAATCGCGGCCCCCTTCACCCCTCAAGGCCTGCCCGATGATTGTTGTCCACCACCTCAATGATTCACGCTCGCAGCGTGTGCTCTGGCTGCTGGAAGAGCTGGGCGCGCCCTACGAGATCCAGCACTACGCCCGCAATGCCAGCACCCGGCTGGCGCCGCCCGAGCTGATGGCCATCCACCCGCTGGGCAAATCACCGGTGCTGCAAGACGGCGGCCGCACCCTCATCGAATCGGGCGCCATCGTCGATTACCTGATCCGCCACCATGGCCAGGGGCGCTTGCAGCCGGCCGCCGGCAGCGATGACTTCGAGGCCTACAACCAGTGGCTGCACTATGCCGAGGGCTCGGCCATGCTGCCGCTGATGCTCAAGCTCTACACCTCGCGCCTGGGCGATGCGGCCGCGCCGCTGGGCCCGCGCATCGAGAGCGAACTGGCCAACCACCTGGGCTATGTGAACCGCAGCCTGGAAGGCCGCGACTTCCTGGTGGGCGACAGCCTGACCGGCGCCGACATCCAGATGAGCTTTGTGGGCGAGGCCGC
>JANLZT010000069.1:0-5771 GCA_031366465.1 Betaproteobacteria bacterium
GGGCGTCACGCCCTGCCCGGTGCTCGGCGCAGGCCAGGTAGGCGCTGTCCCACCCGATGACCACCGTTTGGCCGGCAGCCAGTGGCGGGCCGCCGGCCAAGACTTGCATCGCCTTCAAACCCACGACTGGACCTGCCATGACCCCCGAACCCACTGCCCACATCGAGCCTTCACGCCATTCGACGGCCGAGGTGGATGAATTCCTGAAACACGTTGAAGGCCATGTCGACGCCGCACCAGGCGCCGGTTCACCGGCCATCAAGCCCAACCCCGCGCTGGGCGAAGACGGCAAGCCGACCACCGACGCGCCAAGCCGGCCTGCCGCCTGACGGCCCGGCGCCATCGCGGCCCGCCAGGGCCGCACCCACCCGGCGGCTACTCGGGCGTGGCGGGGTCACCATCCCCGCCGCCATCGGCCAGCGCCTGGCGGGTCAACTCCTCGTCGCTCAGGGCTGGCGCGGCCTGCAGCGCCGACAGCTCGTCCAGCATCTCGGCCGACGGCACGGCATTGCCCAGCAGCACGTCCTCGAAGTTGGGGTGGCTGGCCTTCACTTCGTCATGGTCCACCGGCGACGGATGCACCGCCTCGGGCGCCAGTGCGGGCAGGCGCGATGCGGCCAACTCCAGTTGCTGGTCGATCAGCCTGGCGAACTCGCCGTCTTGCTGGGAGGTATCGGGATGGGTCATGGTCGGTGCTCCTGGAAGAGCCCGATCTTGCGGCGGCTGGCGGCGCTGCGCCAGCCCCCGGCATGCTGGATGCGGGGCGGCAGCCTGCGCTGCCCAGCTGCATCACCCCATCCCAGCTCAGGTCGCAGGCGCGGCGGTGCAGAGCGTTTTCAAGCTATCGGGCGCGGCGGCCATCACCGGCAAGCCCAGCGCGGCAGCGTCGAGCTTGGCGGCGCCAAAGCGGGGGGCCCAGGCCTGCAGGGCCTTGTCGGGCTCGGCGCTCAGCCAGTCCACCAGGGCCTGCACCCGCTGGCCGGCGGCGTTGGCATTGGCCAGCGCGGTCTGCAGCTTGAGCGCAGCCTTGATGCGCGCGGCCTCGTCCTTGGGCGCTAGCTGGGCGCCGAACTGGGCTTCGGCCAGCTCGGTGCCTGGCCGCACCACCGCTGCCGTGCAATCAGCCACCGGCAGCGGCTTGGCGGCGGCGTCGATGGCGGTGGCCAGCAGTTCAGACACCGTCGGCGCCAGGTCGGTCGCCGCCTGGTCGGCCTTGGCCAGCTTGGCCTGGGCCTGGCGGTAGAGCACCACTGCGCGCGCCAGCACGGCGGCCCTCTCGGCCGCCAGGCGCTGCTGGGCCTGGCTGGCCAGCACCAGGTCGACCTGCTGGGCGCTGGCGCTGCCGCTATTGGGCCGCGACGACGCCACCACCAGCGGTGAGCTGACGATAGAGCTTTGCCGCAGCATCCTGGCCAGCTTGCCGCTCTCGGCCAGCTCGCTCACCTTCTCGGCATTGGCGATCTCGTTCATCACCCGAACGCCGGCCATCACCTCGGCGGCACGGGCCAGGCCCGGGTTGTTGGATTCCTTGATAGCGTCGGCCGCCTCCAGCAGGCCGACCACGGTGGAGCAGGTGCCGTCCATCACGATGGCATCGTTGATCGCGGCCTCCATCGAGTAGGCGTCGATGGTCAGGTCGCGGCGCGACTGCACCAGCTCTTTCTGCAAGCGGGCCTGGCGCAACTCGATGCCCTGGACGATCACATGCGCGGCCAGGTTGCTGTAGTAGGCGCTGTTGTATTCGGCCTGGGTGCCCGAAAACAGGCCGGCCATACCCGCCAGATTGCGCGACGCGGTGGCCCCCGGCAGCACCGCGCCCAGCACGCCGGCCGCCGTGGTGGCGCTGCCCAGCAGGAAGTTGACATCGCTTTGCTGGCGCCGCAGAAAGGTCTTGAAGACATTGCAGCGCGAGACTGAGACCGCCAGCATCTTGTCCTGCACGCTGTTGCGCTGCAGTTGCTTGTCCTGCTTGGTGATCTCCTGGGTCGAGCGGAACCAGGCCAGGGCCAGGTCGTAGCGCACGCCGTAGTTGCGCGGGTCGGCTTTGTCGGCAGCGTCGGTCGGCTTCCCGCTGGCGTCGCTGTGGGCCTTGGTGCGGCCCAAGGGGTCGATCATCTCCACCAGGTTGACCTGCTCGAAGGCCGTGCGCCGCACTGCGGGGAAGGTGCTGTGGCGGTCCACCCCGGTGATCTGCTCGCTGGCCTCCTTCTGGTTTTCCCAATCGGGCCGCAACTGGGCGCAGCCCGCCAGCATCAAGGGGCCGGCCAGCACGGCAAGCCAACGCAGGTGGGGGGTTTGGCAGGCAGGCATGGCGGGCTCCGTACGGCGGTTGAAGTGCCTGCGGTTGTACCGCAGCGGCGCGGCGGCTTCGTCGTCAAAGATGGCGATGGGCGCGACTTGCCAGCGCCGTCAGGGCCGCCCGGCGCGCCAGAAGGCAATCACCGACGCCACGCCCAGCCCCGACAGCACCAGCAGCAGCTCGCGGTAGCCCGGCAGCACCAGCAGCAGCGCGGTGGCGGCGATCGGCGCGGTGGCCCGGCTGAGCAGGCCGATGCCCGACATCAGTCCGCCGATGCGGCCCACATGGGCGCGGCCGAAGTACAGCGGCACCAGGCCGCCACGCACGATGGTCACCAGCCCGTTGGCGATGCCAAACAGCCCGGCAAACACCAGCAGCACCGGCAGGGTCTGGCCCAGCGCCAGCAGCGCCATCGAGATCGGCAGGCCGGTGAGCACCAGCGCACCCACCACCCGCAGGCTCCAGCACAAAGGCATGCAGCGTGAAGGTCAGGGTCAGCAGCCAGAAGCTGGGCCGGCGCAAGGCCTGGTGCAGGGTGGCATCGGCCTGCGCGTCATGGCGCTGCGGGCCGGCCACCAAGCCTGGGCCGCGATGCCCAGGCCGGCCAGCAGCGAGCCGGTGGTCATCACCGCCCGGCCATGGCCGGCATCGATGGCCGCGCCCACCGCATAGGTGGCCGCGCCCCACACCGCCAGGCCCCCGGTGTAAGCGCCCATCAGCATGGGCTTGCCCCAGCCCAGGCTGGCCTGCATTGGCAGCACAAAGCTGGAGAAGGCGTAGTACAGCGCGGCCCAGTTGAGTATCTGGCCGACCGCCAGCGCCGCCACCGTGGCGGCGTAGCCGGGGCCGCGTTTGGGGCCGCGTTTGGGGCCGGCCAGGGCGCCAGCGGGTGGGGTCTCGGTCATCGGCGCGGATTATCTTTGTCGCTGCTGGGACAAACCCGAATCGAACGGTCGTGCTAAAAATCAGGGCTTCGCGCCAGCCGCTGCGCGCCCCTCCCGGAGACCTGCCCCATGGACCTGAACTTCACCCCGGAAGAACTGGCCTTCCGCGCCCAGATCCGGCAATGGGTGGCTGAGAACCTGCCCCAGGACATCAGCCACAAGGTGCACAACGCGATGCGCCTGGGCCGGGATGATCTGCAGCGCTGGGGCCGCATCCTGGGCCAACAGGGTTGGCACGGCTATGCCTGGCCCACCCAGTTTGGCGGCCCGGGCTGGACCGCCGTGCAAAAGCACCTGTTCGAGGAGGAATGCGCGCTGGCCGGTGCCCCGCGCATCCTGCCCTTTGGCCCGGTGATGGTGGCGCCGGTCATCATGGCCTTTGGCAATGCGGCGCAGCAGCAGCGCTTCTTGCCCGGCATCGCCAGCGGCGATGTGTGGTGGAGCCAGGGCTACAGCGAGCCGGGCTCGGGCTCGGACCTGGCGTCGCTCAAGACCAAGGCAGAAAGGATCTCCACAAGTTCGGGCGACCACTACCTCGTCAACGGCCAGAAGACCTGGACCACGCTGGGCCAGTTTGGGGATTGGATCTTCTGCCTGGTGCGCACCAGCAACGAGGGCAAGCCGCAGACCGGCATCAGCTTCTTGCTGATCGACATGCACAGCCCCGGCATCAGCGTGCGGCCGATCATCACGATGGACGGCGAGCATGAGGTCAACGAGGTCTGGTTCGACAACGTGCAGGTGCCGGTCGAGAACCTGATCGGCGAGGAGAACAAGGGCTGGACCTATGCCAAGCACCTGCTGGCGCATGAGCGCACCAACATCGCCGATGTGAACCGCGCCAAGCGCGAGCTGGAGCGGGTCAAGCGCATCGCCCGGGCCGAGGGCGTGTATGACGAACCGCGCTTTCGCGACCAGATCGCGCTGCTGGAGGTGGACGTGGTGGCGCTGGAGATGCTGGTGCTGCGGGTGCTCTCAGCCGACAACGGTGGCAAGGGCGCAGGCAAGCAAAGCCTGGACATCGCCGGCCTGCTCAAGATCCGCGGCAGCGAGATCCAGCAGCGCTACGCTGAGCTGATGATGCTGGCCGCCGGCCCGATGTGCGCGCCCTACCACGCCGAGGCGCTGGAGTCCGCCGGCTGGCAGGGCGACTATGCGGGTGCTGCGGTGCTGGCGCCGCTGGCCGGCACCTACTTCAACATGCGCAAGACCACCATCTACGGTGGCAGCAATGAAGTGCAGCGCAACATCGTCTCGCAAACCGTGCTGGGGTAAGACCATGGACTTCAATTTCTCGGACGATCAAAACGCGCTGCGCGATGCGGTGGCCAAGTGGGTTGAAAAGGGCTTCGACTTCCCGCGCCGACATGCCCTGGCCAAGGCCGGCGGCAAGACCCGCGAGGTCTACAACGAGCTGGCCGAGCTGGGCCTTGCCGGCCTGCTGGTGCCCGAGGCCGAGGGCGGCTTGGGCCTGGGCCCGGTCGAGGCCATGGTGGTGATGGAAGAGCTGGGCCGCGGCCTGGTCAATGCCCCCTATGCCGCCGCCGCGCTGGTGGTGCCCACACTGCTGGACGCCGGCCCGATGGACCTGCAGGCCGCCTGGCTGCCGCGCATCGCCACCGGTGAGGCCCTGGTGCTGCCGGCGCTGCAAGAACGCGCCGGCCGCTACAACGCCCGCCATGTCACCACCAGCGCCAGCCCGAAGGCCGAGCTGTGGAGCCTGACCGGCCACAAGAGCGTGGTGCCGGCCGCCGACGAGGCCGATGAGTTCGTGGTCTCGGCCCGCCTCCACGGCGGGCCTGATGACGAAGACGGCATTGGGCTGTTCCTGGTCAACCGCTTGGCTGCGGGCGTCAAGGTCACCGGCTACCCGACCCAGGATGGCGGCCGGGCCGGCGAGCTGATGCTCAACAGTGCCACCGCCACCCTGGTCACCGCCGACGGCTGGCCGGCGCTGCAGCGGGCACTGGATTTCGGCATCGCCGCCAGCTGCGCCGAGGGCGTGGGTGCGATGGACAAGCTGGTGGCCATCACGGTCGAATACATGAACACCCGCAAGCAGTTTGGCGTGACGCTGGCCAGCTTCCAGGCGCTGCGCCACCGCATTGCCGATGTGAAGATGCAGCAAGAGTTGGGCCGCTCGATGAGCTATTTCGCCAGCTTGAAGCTGGGCGAGCCGGCACCGCAGCGCCGCCGCGCGCTCAGCCAGGCCAAGGTTCAACTGGGCCAGAGCATGCGTTTTGTGGGCCAGCAATGCACCCAGATCCACGGCGGCATCGGCGTGACCGATGAATACATCAGCAGCCACTACTTCAAGCGCCTGACGATGCTGGAGATGGCCTAGGGCGACCCCCCGCACCCCCGGGGCGAGGGGTGGGCGGCGATGCAGGACTCCGCCGGGGTCTTTGCGTAACTCGCCCCGGCCGGGGGGGGGGGGGGTGGTGGGTGCTGTTGGGTTCGTCGGTGGCGCCGATGCGGCCGGGGGTCTGGGTGGTGTGCTGGGCCGCGCAAGGCGTGCGCTGGCGCGG
>JANLZT010000078.1:0-11812 GCA_031366465.1 Betaproteobacteria bacterium
TTGCGTCGGGTCGCTGGAAAACGGCTTGGGCAAGCCGTGGGGATATTTCTCAGCGGCGACCTTCTGCCAGTGGGCTAGGTCGAAAGGGATTTTGACCAACGTGGCATTCGTGACGTTTAGCTTCTGGTCAATCTTGCGAACCTCATCGTTGTATTCCGGCGAAGAACAGAACGCCCACACCGCAGGAATGTGTGCCTCGTCAGTCGGAAGAATTACAGCCGCGTTCTTGTCGAAGATATCACCGAGATACAACGAAGCACAAAGCTTGTTCATTTGGCTGATGATGACGCCCTGCTTCTTCCAAGCCATCCCCCCGACCAATATTGCTTCACCGCGTTGTCCGCGTTCGTGCAGCAATCCTCTACCTTGTTCCCAAAAGACTATTTGCTCCATTCCGCCAAAAAACTGGGTCTTGTCCACAGTCGTTTGCAGGAACTCCCAGTCCTTGGCCAGCGTAGCAACTTCCCAGAACTGTCGAAAAAAACACGGCGTGTCTTTGCTTCCGAGCCCATGGACTCCGTGCGCAACGTTGGAAAGGAGTGCCTTCTGGCCACCCTCTTCCAAAGTAATTCTTGAATCTGGATTTTGAAGTTGGCTGTTTTGTTTTACTAAGGCGACTGGGCTCATCCTGAGCGCGAGATTCTTGTCGGCGGGAGTTTTTTCCTCCGTGGCATCAATGCCACCGAGACGATGCATCTCGGCTGGTTTCGCTCGGCCGAAGCTCACCAACGCCACATTGACGACCTCGCCTCCGATCGTCTCGAACGCTCGTGGACCAAGGCGCGCGACGGAGGCCCATGATGCTTTGCGAAGAAGGTTTTCGCGTAGCCGCATGTAAGTGCCAAGAAGGAGCCAATTCTGCGGAGTTACCAGAGCAGTGTTCCCTCTGATTGCACAGAAGTCGAGACAGCGTTCAACGAAACAGGTAGCGAGGTCAGCCTTTGCGTCAGGATGCACGCGCTCGCAGTATTCCAACAGGCCCTCGTCACCAGGACGAATACCTCCCTCCTGTTTGCCGCGGGCAAGATACGGCACGTTTGTCGCGACAAGCGTGAACTGCCCTGCGAGAATTTCCGCCGCCTTGGCCAAACCGCGTGCAGTCACGGCCATTTCATGCGCAGCGTCGTCCTGGGTCTCCTGCGCCAGCGCATTTTCCAGCAGCGGCTGAAGTTCAAGAAACCCAGCCTCCAGCAAATCGCCACCAGACGCGCAGGGATTGATGAGGCTCCCCAGCACGGGGGCATCCTTGAACAATGTGTGAAGCCGTGCCATACCGCGCTGAAGGCGGTCGTTGTCGCCGGCCAGTTTCAGCCAGTCGTCCTTCTTCGCATTCGGCGCCAGGCCCGAGCAGGCCAGATTCATCGCCGGCAGCGGGCGATGCCCAACGCGCCGCCACGCGGCCAGCGCCAGGTTGAAGGCGCCAATCTGCGTGCAGCGCGGGTCAATCTCCAAGCCGAAGAGGTTGTCGTGGATGACGGCATCCACCGCGTCGGCCTCTTCCAGCCTTTCCTCGGCCAGGCGCAAGGCCACCAGCCGTTCGAACATCGCCACCACAAAATGCCCGCTGCCCATGCACGGGTCGAGGCATTTGAGTTCCTTCGCCGTCTTCGGCCACCCGTCGAAGCTGCCGGCGGCAGGCGTCCACAAGGGAGGGCGGGCATCCTGCCCGCCATTCATCGCGGGCGGGACGCCCGCGCTCCAGTCCGAAGGTGGGAGGTTTGCCTTTGCGGGGTTGCTCTCAATGTAGCGCTGGCACGCGCTGAGATGGCGCTCACTGCGGATCAGGCGATCCCAGTAGTCCTCCTGCCAGACCGAACCAGATCGCCCCAGGTGGCGATTGATCTCTTTCGCGGTGAAACTCTTCCATGAGTGGAGAATTTCCTCGATTCGGTTCCTGGCCAGGGGACGAAACAGCACATGGACATGATTGGGCATGACCACGAAGTCGCCCAACTCGTAGCGCTCGCCATCGAAGTGCGCCAAAGCCGCAGTGACTATCCGACGTGTCGCGGGGTCACGCAACAGGCACGAGCCCTCGCCGGCATCGAGCCATGCCTCCATTCGCTTGCTGAATCGCTCGTGAAACTCGCGGACGACGTCGGCGTCCCACGGTTCAGGGTGAAGGCGGAGCCAGCTTGTCTTTTCGAGTTGCCACTCACGCAGTTTTTCAGCAGGAAGAGAATCAGCCAAGCGCCAAGTGGCAAAAATCCACGCATCGCCTTGTTGCCAATGTGGGAGACGATGTTCGCTGACATCGACTTCAGAATGCGGATCGAAAAAGGGAGGGCGGGCATCCTGCCCGCCATTCATCGCGGGCGAGACGCCCGCGCTCCCTTGGACGAAACGCAGATACTTCCACGCGCAACCCGGCAGCGCGACCGCCTGGCGCAGTTCGTCTTCGCTCTGGGCAGCGCCCGCCAGCTTGGGATTCGCAGCGAGCACCTTGCCGGCGTGCCACGCGCCGAGCGTGTTGTCCAACAGGAAGTCCACCATGTAATCCTCGGTGAACAACTGCGTGACGGCCGGCAGTTCATCCGCGCCGATCTTGTTGCCGGCCTTGTTGACCCGTTCCTTCTCTTCGGCCTGCCAGAACTGGTAACACCAGCCCAGGCTGTCGCTGGCGGTGAACACGTCCACCGCCAAGCCGGTGACCAGCGCTATCAGCGGCTGGCGGTCGTTGACGGACAACTCCACCGCGCCGGCCGGGTCGTCGGCGCGAAAGATCTCGGGCAATTCTCTCGCCGCAAAGCGCGCCGCCACCGCCCAGGCGTCCTTCAGCCCGAGCGAGGGGCTGAGTTCTTCGCAATCGTCCAACGACACCGCCACGCCATGCTCGGGTGAGATCAGCAGGCTGTTCTCCAGCAGATAGCGGGCGAACAGCAGCCGGTGCCATTGGTCGTAGGCCAGCTTCTCGGCCAGGTGCTTGATGTCGTAAGCGCCGGGCCGTATGCGGCTTTCGCCATCGCCCAGTTGTTTGGCCTGGGCCTGCAGTTGGCGCCGCAGCGCGAGCTGCGCCGCACTCATGTGCGGGTAGGCGTCGGGCTCGTGCACGGCCAGCGCTTCCAGCGCATGGCGCGCACCGCCCTCGGCGATCTTGCGCGCCTGTTGGATGGCTTTTTCCAACTGGCGGCGCAGGGGGGTGGCAAGGCTGCTCACAAGATCACCGGTCCGTCTTTGAGTCTGGCTTCCACCTGCTGGCGCACGACGGCAAGCCACTGGTCCAGTTCGGCCGCGGTCTTGATGATGGCGCCGGGCAGCGCCACGCGCACGGCCTCGGGGGTGGCCAGCTTGCCGGCCTCTTCCAGCGCGCGGGCAAAGCGCTGCGGCACGGCATCCAGCAGGTTGCGGCGGTCGGTCAGGCTGCGGGCGCGCAGGGCAGACAGGATCTCGTCCTCGCTGCCGATGGCGGCCTTGGGGGGCGGCGTCAGCTGGCAGGCCGTGGTGAGGGTGGCGCGCTGTTCTTCCGTGCGCCCATTCCACACCTGCGAGGCGGCAAGCTTGGCATCGCCGGCCTTGAAGGCCAACGCCAGGTCGTCCTGCAGCTTGCCCAGGGCGATGCGCAGCGCGGTGGTGAGCTGTTTGGTCAGCTCGGGCACCGCATCAGGCTCGGCCAGCAGCGTGCGGCCGCTGGTGATGGCGGCGATGGACTTGGCGCAGGCCTCGGCGCAGGCATCGGCATCATGCAGGCCCGCAGCAAAGCCGTGAAAGGCCAGCAAGCGATCCCAGGCGGGCCAGCGTTTGTTGATGGCCTCAAAGCGCTTCTTCCACGCGGCGAGCTTGGCGGTGAGCTCGTCTTTCTGCTCATGGATCTTGAGCAATTGGGCGTTGCCGCTGAGCATCTGCAGCGCGCGCACCTCCTGCGTGTCGGGCGTCTCGGGCCGTGGTGCATCGCCGCCCGCAGATTCGGCAAAAGCCAGCAGCTTCTTCAGCGATTCGGCCGCAGCCTCGGACTCCTTGCCGTTCTGCGTGCTGACGCCGGTCTTCTGGAACAGCGCCTTGAGGTTGAGCCGTTGCTGCACATCCAGCGGCGGCACGTCGACATAGAAGCTGACGGGGCCCACCTGGTTCTGCGGCAGCGATGCCTGCACCGGCTGGCCGTTGTGGGTGGCGCGCAGGTTGCCGGCGACCAGCATCACGAACAGCGCGCCGTCGATGGCGTCTTGCGGCCAGCCGTAAGGCGCGGCCTTGAAGTGGTCGCGCAGGTCTTTGCCCTTCCTGCCTGCGCCGATGACTTCAATCACACGGCGGCACACCGGGTGCTGGGTGGGGTTGCCGGCATAGCCCACCTGTGAGAGCGCGCCCACATCACCGCCACGGGCACGCGCAACCACCTGCCCCCAGTTGGCATGGTCAGCCTCGGCAAACTGAGGGAACAGCCGCACCAAGGCGCTGCTGGCCGAGTCTTGCACCTTGTCGGCCAGCTCAATGCCATTGGCCTCTTGCCCGCCGCCGAGGAACACCTTGGCGCCGCCGATGACCTGGCCGAGCAGGTCCTGGATGCGGTGCTGGGCAACCGCCAGATGGGTTTCGACGGCCTTGCGGGGCTCGATGGTCTCGGGCCCACCCGTCATGCCATGGGCATCGAGCGTTTCCTGGGCGGCGAGCAAGGAGGCAATGGCCTGCTTCAGTTCCTCATGGTGCTGGCGCGGCAGGTAGCCGAAGAGCAAGGGGCTGTCGACGCCGGCCGCGCGGGCGTCGTTGCGCACCGACTTCTCATCGTCGCCCCAGCCGTCTCGCACCCACAGGCTGACCTCATCGCCGCTGGTGGTGGGCCGGCTGGACGAGAGTTCGAACGCCAGCTTGCGGGATGTGCCCGAGTTGCCCTGCTGCAGCGACACGGGCCTGAGCGCCTGCTTGCTGCCGTCGCGCAGCAACTCCGCCCGCTTGCCATTGATGCGCGCGTCATCGTTGAGCGCGGCGGTGCGGCGGCGGTTGAACTCGTGTGTCCAGACCGCGCCCTCGCGGGTCTGCAGGCGGTACTCGGTTTCCACCGCCATCAGCTGGCCGGTCTCGACCAGGTGCTTGAGCTGCCTGGGGACTTGCTGCTCCAGCCTTGGCCGGTCGGATTTCAAGTTGCAGACGAGCAGGTCCACCAGGGTTTCGGCATTCGCGCGAACGCCATCGTCCGCGCCAGGCGTGCGCGGCAGCTTGCCGATCAGGAAGATCAGCGCGCACAGGCTGGACCGCAGATCACCATCGGCCGAGCCATCGCGCTGCTTGCGGATGATCTCGTCGTATTCGCGCTCCAGCTCGCCGGAATTGAGCAGGTCGGTGGAGATCTGGTCGTAGATGAAGTCGGCCGGCACCACCGTGCCCACGGCCGCCGCTGCGGTTTGGCGCGTGGCCTCGAAGACGATCTGCAATTGCGAGCGTAGCTGGGCCTTGGTGCCGGAGTGGTCGGTGTTGCGCAGCACCTTTTCCCAGAACCGCCTGCGGGTGGGCAGCAGTGGGTAGTCGGCGACAAAGAATGGGTCGTCTTCCTGGGTGGCGGCCAGGCGTGTGCTTTGCAGGTGGCGGGCCAGCTCGCCCTGGTTGGCCGCCAGGCACTGGGCGATGGCCGGCTCTTGCTCAGGCTTCTTGCGCAGCACGGTCTTGCGGATGACGCTTTCGACGTCGGTGTCTGACAGCTGCACCTTGACCGCGAAGCGCGCCTGAAGCCGCTGCAGGGCCGGCGTGGCGCTGTGCAAGGCCGACTGGCCGGTGCCGACCAGCAGCAGGCGGCTGCCGAGATCGGTGCAGACGTGTTCGGCGATTTCTTGCACGTCATTCGCCCGTTGGATCTTCTCGCCGATGAACTGCTGGATCTCGTCCACCACCAGCAGCGTGCAAGGGAGCTGCCCAGCCTGGCCGAAGATCTGTTTGACGATGGCCAGCGCATCGTCAACGGTGGGGGAGTTGTTGTCCTTGAACTGGTCGCGGATGGCCGCCTGGGCGTTGGCGGCGGTGGCGTATTTGGGCTCGGCTGTGACGAGCGCGTCGGCCAGGGGCACCGACAGTTTCAGGCTCAGAACTTCGCGGCCGAGCTCGCGGCTCTGCTGCTTCAGTGCCGCCTCGACTTTGGCCTCCAGCCCGGATGAACGCAGCCACAGCATGAACCTGGCCTGAGCCAGGTTCTCGGGCAGGCCGGCCGCCCGCAGCACCAACTGAATGAAGGCCAGGCGCACGTTGTCCATGGAGCCCGCGCCGAGCGTGCCGGCGGCAGCGCGCAAGCCCCCCAGCGGCTTTGATCGATTGCTCAGTTCGGTGAGCAGGCCGGTGATTTCCACTGGCAGCGTGACGAGCGACCGGGCGGTGGCGCCATCGGCAAAGCGGTAGTCCTCCCACAGGTAGCGCAGCACCTTGACCAGATGGGATTTGCCACTGCCGAAGAAGCCACTGACCCAGACGGCGTTCTGCTCGGCCTTGCCCAAACCGCCGAGGTAGGCATTGAGCAATCGCTCCATGCCGCGCGCGTATTCGCCATCACAGACAAAGTTCTGCAACTCGAAGCGCAGCGTCTTGATCTGGCCGGCGTCATGGCCGATCTCGGAGACCTTGGAGACCCCGTTGTTCAGCAACTCAAGCGTGGTCGGATCGCGAAAGTAGAGGTCGCCGTTCGTCATGGGTTGATGAAGCTCTCGGCTGAGGTGATGGGGATGGCCATGTAGTTGAAGCCGTCGCGCGCGTCCATGAAGCGGTAGACATTGCCGGCGTACTCGCCCGGGAACAGAACCAGCAGGCGGCCACGAACGCTGTCCTCGACGCGCTCGATGAGGCTTGACACGCGCATGAAGTCGAACAGCGTGGCCAGGCCCGTGACGGCCACGACGCTGTCGGCGGTGGCCTCTTCGCATCCGCACGCCTGGCGCACCCGCTCAACGGCCAGGTCTTCGATCTCACTGTTGGCGCTGAAATGCTCGGGCTCGGCAAAGATGGCCTCGCGGTATTCGTGGGCTGCAATCCACTGCGGCAGCAGGTTCGTCAGGTCAACGGCCGTCCACCCGTGCTTGGCCTCCAGCGTCAGCGCCTCGAACTGTGGCAGGCGCGCCCGCACGCGCCGTTCTTCAACCGGTGGATAGACCGCAAACCACACGCGCTGCTTGCCCGACATGCTGGCCGACCAAGGCAGGCGAACCTGGCGGGCGTAGTTGGAGACCAGACGGTCGATCGCACTCATGCGGATGGGCCTTGAAGATCGGCGAACAACGGGAAGTTCAGCTCGACCACCTCACCCACCGCGCGCAGGTTCAGCAGCCCAGCCCGGTGCGCCTCCTGCGCCATGCCACGGGCGCGGTCAGCGCCAAGGTCGAGCAGTCGAACCCAGGGGTTGGAGAAGACCGCAGCGCCGTGACAGCCGGCAAGCTGCCCGAGCAACAAGGCCATGGTGACGGCCACGGCAGTCGGCTTGACTTGCTGGCGGATCTTCCTCACATGCCCCGTGAGATGACCGGACTGGGTCCACGAGGACGCAGCGTTTCGGGTTGCGGTCTTGAGGCTGGCGTCGGAATACTGACCCGGAAACGCAGCTTCAAATGCATCCACCAGGCGGGACCTGGCCACGACGTCACCCACGGCGGCATCGAGGATGGGCTGAGTCATGGCCCGGAGAAGGGGATCCCGAGACCATGCAAGCTGCAGCGCCAGCAGCGACAGGCTCGTGCCATGGTCTACGGCCTGGAGCCTGCGCAGCAGCGCGAATATCGGGATGGACTCATCGAGCGCGTACAGCTCACGCAAATGCCGCAACGATTTCCGGCGCGTGCTGTCGGTTGTCTTGCCCAGCACGTTGCGCTGAAGGATGGCGGCGCGGTAGTCCTCTGAAGTGGAGCCAACGGGGACGGCGGCGAGCACCGCACCAAGCTCAGCCAGCATCATCGTGCGGCTGATGTGTGCGCCCCCGGCCGAAAACTTGATGCCGAACGACGCCAGTGCGCCCGTGCCGGCCGGGAAGCCGGGACAGGCAAGCCTACTGGTCGGCATGGCATTGAGCCCATCGCAAGAACAAGGGGAGCTGCATGCGCTGCATGCACTATGGGCGCTTGGTTCGGGCTGTCGGAGGTGCGGACTTCATCGGTGTTGCCTGCTGCGCTTGGATCGGCACACCTGTGCGCCCACAGTAGTCCCGAATCATCAGTTCGACCATGTTGGCGATGGATCGGTGTTCGTGCTCGGCGGCGCTACGCAGCGCATCCTTCAATGCGGGCTCGATGCGAAAGGTCAAGGTGCTGGTTTTGCCTGTCGCCATGGCATCTCCGATGAGGCGTTTGTACTGCAATGTACTGTGGCAGCGTCGGAAGGCTGAAGGCCCGGCAGGTCTGTTGGATGTGCTCAGTCGGGAGCGCATCACAGCCCACGGGGTGGGCAGGCCACTTCTCCGCGCCTGCGCAAAAGGCGGCTCGACCTCAGACAAGGGAACAAGGGGGCGGCTGTTGCCGCAGGCCAAATACGCGGCTTCTCGCCACGACATCGCCGACGTCTCAGCGGGCGCTGAGGGTGCCGAGTTTGCCGCTCGGCAGGGTGGTGCGACCGGCAAGAATCGAACTTGCGACTAAGCCTTCGGAGAGCTTCATGATATCCACTTCACCACGGTCGCAGCAGCGGATGCAGCCCGGCATTCTATGCCACGGCGCCGGGCCGCTTGCCGGTTTGCACTGTCCGCGCCTGGGGTGAAACCGGGGCCATCGCTATAATCGATGGGCTTTGCCCGGCTTGGCGCTGACCTGCGACCAGGTCCAACCCAGCACGCCAAGCTAGCCACCAAGCAAGCCACCCAGACCGGGCCCCGGCACAGACCCCGGCCAAGGTCACCCAGAGTTACCCAGAGTTACCCAGAGGATTTCAATGAGCGACGCCCAGCTATCCGAGCACGAATCCCAGGATTCCCAGGATTCCCATGAAGGCCCGATCAAGACCCCCCAGCAATTGGTCGCGGCGGTGGTGGCGTCCTTCCTGGTGCCGATCGTGGTGATCATCATGCTGGCCAATTTTGTGAATTTCGGCGACAAGTCGGGTGCCGGCAGTGACGCCATGACGGCCGACGCGGTGGGCCTGCGGATCCAGCCGGTGGGCCGGATCGAGGTCAAGGATGCGTCCGACGCCGCTACGCTCAAGACCGGCGAGCAGGTCTATGCCGCGCAGTGCTCGGCCTGCCATGCCACCGGCGCGGCCGGTGCGCCCAAGTTCGGTGACGAGGCCCTGTGGGGCCCGCGCATCAAGACCGGCTACCCGGTGCTGCTGGCCTCGGCCCTCAAGGGCAAGGGCAATATGGGCGCCCAGGGCGGTGGTGATTTCAGCGATGTCGAGATTGGCCGCGCGGTGGTCTACATGGCCAACAAGGCCGGCGGCAAGCTCGACGAGCCCAAGCTGCCCGCTGTTGCGGCGTCTGGTGCGGCGTCCGGTGCGGCGTCCGGTGCGGCGTCTGGCGCAGCGTCTGTGGCGGCGTCTGCGGCGGTCGCCGCTGCGTCCAAGTGACGCTGCCCGGCCTCTGCTGACCAGCCGCCTGCGGGCGGCTTTTTTTCGGCCCGCCCGGCCTGGGCGCAAGCGCTCAGCCGGCTGCGGCCGGATCGCGGCAATAGCCGAAACGCGCGGGCGCGTCGGCGCTGGCCAAGGGCTTGGGGGCCCACAGGCCGCTCTCGACGGCCTGGGCGGCGTCCAGCATGTCCTGGCTGTGGACGATGCCCAGCCCCAGGTCGGTGTCGAGGTAGAGCCGGCCCTCGGCGTCCAGCCAACTGCTGCGCACCTGCGCCGGCAGGCCGGTGTGGCTGGTCACCATGGGGGTCGGCGCCGCGCCGTCGGCCGGCCACTGCACCCGCCACACCCAGGGCGCGGCCTCCAATTGCACATACACCCGCTGCGGGCCGTTCTGGAAGAACCAGCGGCCCTGCTCATCGGCCAGGTAGTTGCGCTCGATGAAGGCTTTGAGCTTGTCGTGGCTGATGCGGCTGCCCTTGACCTGCGGAAAGGGCCCGGCGCGCTGGATGCGCTCGTCGCGCATATACCAGTCGCCGCGGGCGTCCAGCGCCAGCCAGCCGTGGCAATGCGGCACGCTGGGCCATTTTTTGAGCGCGGCTTTGACGATCTCGTCCATGGTGTCAGCCTCCTGGCGTCGCGGTCTGTGGGGCGGTGAATGTGCTTGTCTGGGCCGCCGCCGGAGCGGCCTGCTGCAGCCAGCGCATCACGCCGTCGGGCAGGCTGCGCAGATGGCCCGGAAAGCGCCCGCCCGGAAAGCCCACATGGCCGCCATGCGCGGGCTGCCAGAGTGTGACGTGGCGGCCCACCTCGTGCTGCCGGGGCAGGCTGGCCGCAGGCACAAAGGGGTCATTGCGGGCATTGAGCAGCAGCGCCGGGATGCGGATGTGGTGCAGGTGCGGCTTGGCTGAGGCCCGGGCCCAGTAGTCGTCGGTGTTCTTGAAGCCATGCAGCGGCGCGGTGAACAGGTTGTCGAACTCGTACAGGTCGCGCGCGGCCAGCATCGCCTCGCGCTTGAACAGCCCCGGGTGCTGGGCCAGCTTGGCCAGCGCGCGCGGGCGCATGGTGCGCAAAAACATGCGGGTGTAGACCTGCCGGTTGAAGCCCCGGCCGATGGCGTGGCCACTGGCCGTCAGGTCCACCGGCGAGCACACCGCCGCCACCGCGCTGGCGGTGTGGGCGGCGCTGGCGCCGGCCTCCTCGGCCCAGCGCAGCAGGGCATTGCCACCCAGCGAGATGCCCACCGCCAGCAGCGGCCGGCCGTGCTGTTGGCGCAGCCGCGCCAGGATCCACGCGATCTCCTCAAAATCACCCGAGTGGTAGGCACGCGGCGCCAGGTTCAACTCACCCGAGCAGCCCCGAAAGTGCGGCACCGCGTAATGCCAGCCATGTTGCCGGGCCCAATGCGCAAAGGCCACCGCATAGGCGCCCTGGGACGAACCCTCCAGGCCATGGAACAGCACCAACAGCGGCGCGCCGGGCGCGGCGCCTTCGTCGAGATGGTCGACATCGATGAAGTCACCGTCGGGGCTGGCCCAGCGCTCGCGCCGGTAGGTGGGCGGCCGGCCATCCGGGGCCGGGTGGCGGTGTGACAGCCGGGCCGGCCAGATGGTCTGGGCATGGCCGCCGGGCAGCCACCAGGGGGCACGAAAATCCTGCATCAGCGGCGCGAGCGTGGCGGCAAGGCCGGCCCGCTCAATGCAGCACCGCCGGTGCCTCGGTGATCTCGGGCGTCTCTTGCGCGGTGCCGGGGCTGGCATGGTGGGCCACGATGCGCCAGCCCAGCGCCGTCTGGAGGTAGACGTTGGTGGCCAGCACAAAGCCGGTGCGCGGGCCCTGGTCGGTTTGCAGCGCGATGCGCTCAACCAGGTTGTGCACGGCAGCACCCGGGGTGTGCAGGCGGCGCACCCGCTCGGGTTGGGCCTGGATGCGGCCATTGGCAAACATCGCCTCAAAGGCCAGCCGGATCGCCAGCAGCCCCACCACGCGCGGCCCGCCCGGGTGCACGCAAAACACCTCGTCATCGTCGGACCAAAGCGCCATCAGTTTCTCCAGATCGCCCTCGCGCAGCGCCTCGTAGAACTGGGTCTCGACGTCGTCGGGCGAGGCCATCAGGTGGGCGGTCTTGGGGGCGTTGATCGGCATCGCGCGGTCTACCTGAAGATCACGGCCTTGTGGCCGTTGAGCAAGACGCGGTGCTCCACATGCCAGCGCACCGCCCGCGCCAGCACCACGCACTCGACATCGCGGCCCACGGCGGTGATCTGCTCGGCCGACATCGAGTGGTCCACCCGCTCCACGCCTTGCTCGATGATCGGGCCCTCGTCCAGGTCGGCCGTGACGTAATGCGCGGTGGCGCCGATCA
>JANLZT010000080.1:0-6054 GCA_031366465.1 Betaproteobacteria bacterium
CTGGGCCGCCTGGTGCTGGCCGAGGAGGACGCGCTGTTTGCCGCCTACCTGTGCAGCGACGCGGCTGCGCATTTTGTGGGGCAGGTTTTTCCGGTCAGTGGGGGCTGGGTGGTGCGCTGAGGCTGCGCATTCACAGTTGGCCGCCGCATCACGGGCGGCCGCGATGACACCCATCCCCGGGCGGGATTGGCTCCAACCACTATCCCGATCGCTAGTTGATCGCTACGTCACGGCAAATCCGCATTTCTGCAACCGGGTTTGCAGACAACTGACGACCTCCGCCAGATCAAGCGTTTCAAGCCGGTTCTTCCTCAGAAACGCTCGCCATTGCGTCTGTTTCATCTCGTCAGCGGCAAACGCATCGGTCAGGCCAATAGGCAGTTCTGTGGGCAGCACCGTCTGCCTGCGCGCAAAGGTCGCAGTGATGGCGTCGATCAGTTCTGTGTCGCCCAGCGTGTCGTCGTGCAGCAGCACCCACAGGTCAAAGTAGTCCTTCATGCGGCTGTTGGCCATGCCGAGCACACAAAAGGCATGGGTCTTCTCGGCCACCACCGTGGCCTTGGGGTAGGCGCGCAGCGTGGGTGCCGGTACATCGGCGATCAAGCTTGGAAAACGGACGGTCTGAGCGCCGGGAGTGACAGCGTCGCCAAAGCCGATGTCGACTTGAAGCGCAATTCGCGCACCGGCCAGCGTGGCGCGCAAATCGATGCGCACGCCTGCGTAGCCGGCATTCTTTCGAATCTCACTGCCGGTGGCTGATGCCGGGTCGAACACGACGCCGTCATCCACGGTGATGCCGGCGATATCCCGAAAGCTTGCCACCAGCGTCGGGATGTCGTCAGGGCCGAAGCCGAGCAAGTCGGCATCGTGTGTCGGCCGGTGCGGATGCCCGTACCAAAGTTGAAACAGCAAGGCGCCTTTGAGCAGAAAGTGGTTGGCGTGGTCCGAGATCGACAGCCGGTACAACAAGCGCTCCAGGCCGTAGCGGGTCAGAACGTAGTTGAAATCCTGCTTCGATACGTCAGCATGCTGCTTCAGCCGGGCGCGGATGGATGCGGCGCGGTTCGCGGTCACCGGGGGCTTCCAAAGAGGCTCATGCGGTGATCGCCTCGACATAGGGCCGGATCACGTTGGCAACGCGGTTCTTGGCGGCGTAGCGCCACAGGTCGTCCATCGTGAACATGCGCTTGGCCCAGCCATCGCGCAGGGCTTCCAGCGCAACATCCAGCCCGATCTTGTTGCGGAACTTGAAGCAGTCAGCCACTGTTTTGGCGGCGTTGAAAACCGGCACCTTGACGCCGTCGATGATCATCACCGTCACCCCGTCGGCCAAGCACTGCGCAGACATGCGCACGACACGGATCGCCGGCTGGGCCAGGCGTGGCGCCGTCATGTGCTGCGGGATGGCCAGCCAGATTTCAAAGGGCGCTTGAGTGCCGATCTCGTGCACCCGCAGTGCCGACAGCAGGCACACCACGCCCCTGGGGATGCGTGCAGAGACTTCGGCCAGCGACCGGTGCTCGCTCATCGCCGCACCCGGCAGGCCGTACAGGCCGCGCGCTACGCGCTCCAGCTTGCCGGCCTGCACCAGCCGGGTCAGCGTGATCGTGGGCAGGCCTGCCTGCACCAGATCGCGGGCCCGCAGCAGCTTGTGGGTGTGAGCCAGGCCCAGCAGCCGCTGCTCATGGGTGACGGATGCTGCAGTGGGGGATGGGTTCGCGGCCACGGCTTGTTGCGATAAGGCTATAAAAGACAATTATCAGCATACAAATACAACAATTGCAATTGCGCCCGGGTTGTTTGGCGATTGCTATGCCAACCTGGGCGATGGCTCCGACCTCAGGCAGTGTTTGCCGCGTCGGCACCACCAGCACCCTGGGCCAGCAGCGCCAGATCGGCCAGATCCCGCTCGCGCTGCACCACCCGCCGCTCGTAGCTGGCCTGGTTCTTGGTGCAGACCAGGGCATGGGGGCTGCCGGTTTTGTCGGTCACGCTGTCCACATCGCTGCCGGCACCGCGGATCGACGACAACACATGCTTGCGTGCCAGCTCGGCGGCCTTGAAGCGCCAAATGCGTTGATCGGGGCTGTCCAGAAACCGGGCCAGGCCATCGCAGTGCTGGCAGCGGCAGGGCAAGGCGCTGGCGCGGCGCCAGTCGCCCGGTGGCGCCAGGGCCAAGGCAACGCGCGCTTCAAGATGGGCGCGGCAGGCGGCGCACAAGCGCTGCACCGGTGCGGCCTTGAAAACCCCGGGCTGATCGGCCCAGTGGCGCAAGGCCGGCACCAGCAAGGCATCCAGGCCGTAGGTCTGCGGCCAGGCCAGTAGCTGGGCTGCCGCGCTGTCGGCCAGGCCGATGTCAATGCGGCACAACGCGGCCATCAGGTCGGCAATCGCCTGGGCATCAACCGCCTGGGGCCGCATTGAATAGTCGGCCGGCGCTGGCCGCGCCGGATCACCCGGCAAAGCCTCGACCAGCGCGCTGGCGGCGGCCAGCAAGTGGTCGGCCGCCAACCCCGCCAGCACCGCCTGGCACAGCAGATCGGCGCAGGCGCCCAAGCCCGCTGTCGCATTGGCTTGCACCACCCGCGTCAGCAGCTCGCCAGCCCGGCTTGCCGGCAGCAGGCCCAGGGCCGCCAGCAAGGCCTCGTTCTCGCCCTTGCTGTGCACGCCCGACGCGATCACCTGGGTGACCAGGGTCTCGATGTGCCCGGTGTCCTGCAACCGCGCCAGCAGCATGAACAGTTGGGCCGCCGGGCTGTTGTCATCAGCTTGGAAATAGCCCGCCCGCTGGGGCCAGGTTTTCAGCATGTGGCCCACCAGCTCATGCGTCTCAAGCCAAAGTTCCGAGCCCTTTTGCCCGCCTTCTTCCAGCCACTGCGTGGCCACCAAATCCAGCCAGGGCAAGGTGGCGGCCAGGCCAGCCTGGTTGAGCACCGCCAGGCGCCGGTGCTGCGGCCACAGCACCAGCGCGGCGCGGCGGTAAGTGCGGTCAAAGGATGCGCCTTCGTTGCCGGTGGCCTCCTGGAAGTACTGCTCGTCGGGCTGCATGTCCTGCAGCGCATCGGCGGGGCAGATCTCGGTATCGGTAAATGGGATGTCGCCCAAGCCGGCAGCGCGGCCATCGGGCAGGGCCCAGTGGGACAGCATCAGGCTGCGGTCAAAGACCTCACCGATTTCGAAGTCTTCGTCGGCGCCGTCGTCGTTGTCAGGCCCCCAGCGGCGTGAACGTGAATAGCCTGTCGGCTCGGCAGACCCACTTTCCTCCACCGTCAACAAGGCCACATGCAGATCGCAGCCGGCCTGCGCGGCGGCGTCCACCAGCACCGCCGCAACCGCCGCGTCCGCGCCCTTGAGCGCCGGGAACGACAGCTCGGCAGGGGTGTAGGCATGCGCCAGCGGGTAGACCAGCTTGTCGGGGCTGCGGTCCGGCGTGTCGTCGGCCACACCGCTGACCTCACGCTTGCCGTCAGACCATCGCTGCAACTGGCTGGCCACGCCCGCCGTCTCGGCCTGGTAGTTGGGCGGCAGTGGCCGTTTGCCAGCCCCTTTGCGCAGCAAGTTGTAGACCAACACCAGGCGGCAACCTGCGGTGACGGGCA
Organism: Betaproteobacteria bacterium; assembly: GCA_031366465.1. GTDB lineage: Bacteria > Pseudomonadota > Gammaproteobacteria > Burkholderiales > Burkholderiaceae_C > Pseudaquabacterium. Next base: position 3,600 of record JANLZT010000080.1, read on the forward strand.
AGACCTCGTGCGTGCAGTCGGCATAAAAGGCAGCAAAGGCGGCGTCGCCGGGGTCGGGGCATTGCAGGCCCAGCCGCAGCTCGCGGCCCTGGTGGCGCACCAGCAGGTCACCGCCCACATGGTGGGACGGCAGCGCGATGACCAGCGTGGCAAACATGCCCGGTGCCTTCTCGGTGTCGCGGTGGCTGACAAAAAAGCTGCCCTGGTCATAGACCAGCAGCTTGTACAGCTCGGCCACCACCGTGCCGGTCACGCCCAGGCCGGTGCACACCTGCAGGGCGATGGCCTCCAGGCCCTGCGCCCAATGCCGGCCGTCGATGCGCACCCGCTTGGGCGCGATCTGCCAGGTGCGCCTGACCTCGGTATCGACCAGGGTCTCCTCGCCCCGGCCGTAGGGGGCGCGCTCGGCGATGGCGATGAGTTGATCGGCCTGCACCTGCAGCAAAGGCAGAGCAATGGGGCCGACGCCTTCCACCACCAGGCCAGGCAGGGGCATGGCGCGGGTGCCTGCGGTGCAGAAGTCGCCCGGGGTGCGCACCGTGCTTAACAAGGCGGCCAGTTGGTCGGTGAGGGTGGACATGGATTGAGCTTTCGCGTTCAGCGCCGGCCATTTGGTGGCAAGTGCGGTGGCAAGTGCGGTGGCAGGCTCGGCGGCGAGGACGGCGGCGGCGCCAACATTGCCAGCGCGTCGCGCCACTCGGCCAGCATCATGCCCTGGTGCCAGCCCGAGCCCGGTGCGGCGCTGATCAGCAGGGCCGCACCCTGACGCGCCAGTGCGGCGTGGCGCTGCCAGGTGGTCAAGGCGCGCAACCAGTCAGGCTGGAAGGTGGCGCCCGACTTCATCTCGACGGGCCACAGCTCACCGGCACGTTCGATCAGCAGGTCGACCTCATTGCCGATGTTGTCGCGCCAGAAGTACAGGCCGTTGGCCAGGCCCTGCTGCTGGCAATGCTTGAGGTACTCCACCACCAGCATGTTCTCGAACAGCGCACCGCGCATCGGGTGTACCTGCAGGGTGCGGGCATCGCTGATGCCCAGCAGCCAGGCGGCCAGGCCGGTGTCGTGAAAGTAGAGCTTGGGTGTCTTGACCAGGCGCTTGCCGAAGTTGCTGTGGTAAGGCGGCAGACGGAAGGCGATGTAGCTGGCTTCGAGCACCGCCAGCCAGTCGCGCGCGGTGGTCTGGGCCACGCCCAGATCGTTGGCCACTGCATTGAGGTTGAGCAGCTGGCCGCAGCGCGCGGCCATGGTGCGCAGGAAGCGTTGGAACTGCAGCAGGTCGGCTACCCGGCTGATCTGGCGTACATCGCGCTCGACATAACTCACCAGATAGCTGGCCATCCAGTCGCCCTGCGCCACCGGGCGCTGCCACAGCGCCGGGTAGCCGCCGCGCAGCAGCCAATCGTCCAATGTGAGCGGCTGGCGCTGTGCGGCCGGCAACTCATGCCAGGACAGCGGCAGCAGCTCAAGAAAGCCGGCCCGGCCGGCCAGGCTTTGGCTCACTGCCGCCGACAGCAGCAGATTCTGCGAGCCGGTGAGGATGTAGCGGCCGAGCCGGCCGTCGGCGTCTGCAAGTGTTTGCAGATAGGACAGCAGCTCAGGCGCGCGCTGCACCTCGTCGAATACCGCGCCGTCGGGATAGGCCGCCAGGAAGCCGCGGCCATCTCGCAGCGCACGCTCGCGCACGTCCGGGTCTTCCAGTGAGCAGTAAGGCAGGTCGGGGAAAGCGGCACGCACCAGCGTGGTCTTACCCGACTGGCGCGGGCCAGTGACCACCACCACCGGGAAGCCTCGCGCCAGGGCGAGCAGGCGGGCAGTTGAAGATCGGGCCAGCATGGATTTGCTATTTCAGTTTTTAAAGCTGAAATTGTAAAACATGCCCATGGCGAGCACCCAGCGTCCGGTGCATGTCAGCGCTGCGGCATGTCCGCCGCGCTGTAGCCCAGGCTGACGCTGGCGTCGTCGGGGATGGGCGGCATCAGCGCGTTCCAGTCAAGCCAGGCCTGGCGCAGCGCGGCCAGGCGCTCGGGCTGGCGCTTGGCATGGTTGGCCCGCTCGCGCTCGTCTTCGGGGATGTTGAACAGGTATTCGAAGCCGTCCACCTGCAGGTATTTCCAGCCGCCTTGGCGGTAGGCGCGCTGACTGCGGTGCAGCATGCGCCAGGCCATGGGCCGCTCAAAGGTGGCGGCTGGGTCTTGCAGCACGGGCATCAAGGACACCCCGTCCAGCGGATAGACCGCATCGGCCGCCACGCCGCCCGCGGCCAGCATGGTGGCGCTCCAGTCCATCGTCAGGCAATGCTGCTCGCTCACGCCACCGGGGGCGATGGTGGCCGGCCAATGCGCGATCCAGGGCACGCGGATGCCACCCTCGGTGAGATCCATCTTGCCGCCCACCAGCGGCCAGTTGTCACTGAAGCGCTCGCCGCCGTTGTCGCTGGTGAAGACCACCAGGGTGT
>JANLZT010000084.1:0-3942 GCA_031366465.1 Betaproteobacteria bacterium
GGCGCCTCGGCCGGGCTTTTGAGAAAGGACTTGGACAGCGGCGGGCGCTGGTAGGGCAGCAGCGGCTCGGCGCAGACCAGCTGCACTTGCGGGCCCAGGCCGGCCTCGGCGAGTGCGCCGCACAACTGGGCGCCGGCATGGCCGCCACCGATGATGACGATGGGATTCATGGCGTCGATTGTCGGTCCGCCGGGGCTGGCTTGCGGCGCAGGCGCCGGGCCGACAACTCGACTGATAACTCGGCCGGCAGGCTCAGCCGCTCCTGCGCCATGAAGGCGTCGCTGGCGGCTTCCACCGCGCCCAGGTTGGCATGCAGGCGGGCCAGCAGATCGAGCAGGGTGCGGGTCTCGTCGGCGGTGAGCACGGCGTGGAAGACCTGCTCGCGCAGCAGCGCAAAGTGGCGGATGCGGTCGTGCAGCGCCCGCCCGCGCGGCGTGAAGCGGGCGTGACGCAGGCGGCCGTCGGCGGCGTCGGCCTCGATCTCGATCAAACCCTGCGCGGCCATGCTCTTGAAGCAGCGGCTGACGCTGGCCTTGTCCATGCCGATCAACTGCACCACCCGCTGGGCGGTGACGCGGCCCTCGATGGCCAGCATCACCAGCACCCGCCAGGTCTCGATGCCCACGCCGTAGGTGGCCAGGTAGTGGGCCGACGCGCCGCGCGCCAGCTTGTTGGCGATGAAGGTGAAGTAGGCCGGCGAGTAGTGCGCCAGGTCGATGGCCGGCGCCGGGGTGTCAGACATGAGCGACGCCTGCGGTGTCAAACCCAGTCCCCAAGGCTGCAGAAACGGCACTCACGACGAGCGAATCCGGCCTGGCCAAGCGGACGCCGTGGAGCCGGCTCTGCCGGGCCACTGGCGGCGCGCCCCTGGGGGGGAGCGCCGAAGGCGCTGCGGGGGGGGCATTTCAATATTGCCGCTCGGGCAGGCGCAGCAGCAGGCCTTGCAGCGCGGGCGTGAGCTTGATCTGGCAGCTCAGCCGGCTGCCGGCGGTGCGCGGGCTGGCGGTGCACTCCAGCATCTCCAGCTCATTGGCCAGCGGCGCCGGCAGGCGGGCGATCCAGGCCTCGTCCACCATCACATGGCAGGTGGCGCACATCGCTGAGCCGCCGCACTCGGCGACGATGCCGGGCACGCCAAAGCCGGTGGCGGCCTGCATCACCGACACGCCGTCGGGGGCCTCGAAGCTGTGCACACGGCCATTGGCTTCGATCAGGGTGATGTCGGGCATGGGGTTGTCCAGGGTGTCAAGGTCGGGCGACGGCGCGCATCAGGCCGCCGTCAGGTGCAGCGGCAGCGTGTCGAGCGCCCGCAAGGTGTTGTTCAGCCGGCGCGTCACCGGGCCGGCGGGGGCGATGGCCCGCACCCGCTGGGCCAGCGCGGTGAGCACCACCTCGCCCTCCAGCCGCGCCACCGCCTGGCCCACGCAGCCGTGGATGCCCGAGCCCATCGCCATGTGGCCGTTGGGCCGGCGCGTGATGTCAAAGCGCTCGGGCGCCGGCCATTTGCGCGCATCGCGGTTGGCCGCGGCCAGGAACAGCACCACCTTGCTGTTGGCCGGGATCTCGAAGCCGGCGATTTGCGTATCGTGGGCGGCGGTGCGGAAGAAGGTCTGCACGCTCGACTCGTAGCGCAGCGACTCCTCAAACGCCGGCCGGGCCAGCGCAAGATCGGCACGCAGGCGTTGGTATTGCGCCGGATGCTGGGCCAGGCTGAACAGCGCATTGCCCAGGCCGTTGATGGTGGTGTCCACCCCGGCCGACAAAAAAGATCGCACCAGCAGCGGCGCCTGCGCGTGGCTGATCTCACCGGCATCGGCGGCCTGGTAGATCTGATCGCCAAAGCCGCCCGGGCGCAGGTGCTCGCGCTGGCAGTGCTGCATGATCCAGGCTGTGACCGGGCCCATGCGCTGCGCACTGCGGGCCAGCAGCTCATTGCGCGGGCCCATCGAGTTGAAGACCATGTCGCCGTAGACCAGCAGGTTCTCGCGGCCGTCGGGCTCCACGCCCACCGCGTCCGGGAACACTCTCAAAGGGTAGGGCTGGGCCAGGTCGTGGATGCCGCAGGCCACGCCGCCGTGGGCCTGGGCCTTGGCCAGCATCGCGTCCACCATCTGCTCGGCCACCGCAGTGAAAGTGGCGCGGATCTGCATCACCGCCTTGGGGCTGAGGATGCGCGACAGCACCGCGCGCGCCGGGGTGTGCTCGGGCGGGTCGGCCTCCAGGATCAGGCTGCGCGGTCGGAAGGGCGTCTCGGTGTGGAAGTTGGCCAGGCCCACCCCGGCCGACGAAATGAAGCGGACATGGTCATTGAACACCGCATGCACCTCGGCGTGGCGGGCGCAGGCGTAGATGCCATAGGGCGACAGCCACACCACAGCACCGGCCTCGCGCATGCGCTCATGCATGGGGTAGGGGTCGAGCAGATTGGCCTGGCTGTAGGGGTCGATGTCGAGCGCGGGGATGCGGCTATCGGTGGGCGGGGTCATGGTGGGTATCTCCTTGGTGGGCGGCGGGGTCACTGCCGGGTCAGGGCAGCGCCATGCCGACAAAACGTTCCAGCGTGGCAGCGTCCTCGCGCAGCAGGCGGGCCGGCGCGGCATGGGCCACCGCGCCACGCTCAAGGATGATCGCGCGGTCGGCATAGCCCAGGGCCTCGCGCACCTGCTGCTCGACGATGACCACCGTGGTGTCGCCCTGCCGGCCCAGCCGGACGAAGGCGGCCAGCAGCTCTTGGCGGACCAGCGGCGCCAGGCCCTCGAGCGGCTCGTCGAGCAGCAGCAATCGTGGCTGGCCCAGCAGCGCGCGCGCCACCGCCAGCATCTGCTGCTCACCGCCGGACAGCTTGGCGCCGGGGTTATGGCGGCGCTCGGCCAGCCGTGGGAAGAGTGCGTAGGCCTCAGCCAGCGCGCTGCGCGGCCGGGTTTTCAGGCCGGCCAGCAGGTTTTCATCGACGCTGAGCGACGCGAAGATGTCGCGCGTCTGCGGTACATAGCCCAGGCCGCGCCGGGCACGCTGGTGCGGCGCCAGGCCGTGCAGGTCTTGCCCGTCAAAGACGATGCGGCCCCGGCTGAGCCCGGCCAGGCCCATGATGGCGCGCAGCGCGGTGGTCTTGCCCACGCCGTTGCGGCCGATGATGGCCAGGCGCTCGCCGGCCTGCACTGGCAGGCTCAAGCCGTTGAGCACGGTGACCGGGCCGTAGCCGGCGTGGACGTCGATCAGTTCGAGCAAGGCCGTCATGGCACTTCAATGCCCCAGGTAGGCGCTGCGCACCTGGGGGTGGTTGCGGATCATCTCGGGCGTGCCCTCGGCCAGCACCGCGCCTTCGGCCAGCACCAGGATGCGGCGGGCCAGGCGGAACACCAGGTCCATGTCGTGCTCGATGAGCAGCACCGCCAGGCGGGCCGGCAGCGCGTCCAGCGCGTCCAGCAGGCGCTGGCCTTCGCCTTGCGGCACACCGGCCATCGGCTCGTCCAGCAGCAGCACCTGGGGCCGCAACGCCAGCGCCAGGGCCAGCTCCACCAGCCGCTGCTGGCCATAGGCCAGGCGCTCGCTGGCCAGGCCGGCCAAGGGGCCCAGGCCCAGGCTGGCCAGCAGGGCTTGGGCCTCGGCAGCCAGCAGCGGGTAATCGTCGATGCAACGCCAGAAGCGGCCCGACAGGCCTTCACGCTCGAACAGCGCCATCTCCACCTGGCGCTGCACCGGCAGCTTGGACGCCAGCGTGGTGAGCTGGAAGGTGCGGGCCAGGCCGGCGCGCACCCGCTCAGCCTGGCCCCAGGCGGTGACATCCCGCCCGCCCAGCCGCACCCGGCCGGCGCTGGGTGCGATGACCCCGCTGATCAGGTTGACCAGGGTGGTCTTGCCGGCGCCGTTGGGGCCGATCAGCGCCAGGCGGTCCCCAGCCTGCAGCGTGAGCGACACATGGCGGGTGACATGCAGGCCACC
>JANLZT010000128.1:0-4609 GCA_031366465.1 Betaproteobacteria bacterium
TCGCCCTTGAAGAAGCCGCGCCGGGCGATGCCGGCCCCCAGCAGCACCAGCAGCGCCAGCAACATGGTGGCCGCACCCAGGCCGACGCCGGGCTGGCCGGCGGGCAAGGCGCCGAACGCGGCAGCCAGCGGCTCAAAGGCCCAACCCTGGGCACCGATCAAAAAAGCCGGGCCCAGCAGCCCGGTCAGCGCCAGCCCGGCGCCGGCCAGCAGCCATCCGCCCTGGCGGCGGCCGGGCTGCTGGGCCAGTGCCCAAGCCGCCAGGACCAGGCCCACGCCCGGCAGCGCCAGCCAGGGCCGGCTGTGCTGCAACCACTGCCATGCGCCACTGGCGGTCTCGGCGCCACCCCAGGCCCGGCCCAGGCTGGCCCACAGCGACAAATCCTGCGGCAGATACCAGGGCAAGGCCAGCCAGGCCCCCATGGCCAGCGCCCACCAGGCCCACAGCAGGCGGCGAACACGCTGGCCGCTGCGACCGGGCAAAGCCGCGCTCACCGCGGCAGCGCGTTGACGTCCTTCTCCCACTTGCCGATCAGGCGTTTGCGCTCGGCCGACGCACCGTACTTGGCGTAGTCGTAGGCGATGAACTTGATCTTCTTGAAGTCAGGCACCCGCGCATCCACCGGCGTGGCCTGGTTGCTGGGTAGCTGGAACTGCTTGGCCGCCGCGCCAAACTGCTGGGCCTGGGGCGTCAGCGCCCACTCGTAAAAGGCCTTGGCCTGGGCCAGATTGCGGGCGCCTTTGATGATCGACATCGAGCCGATCTCAGCGCCAGTGCCCTCGGCCGGGGTGATGGTCTCGATGGGGAAGCCCTGCATCTTTTCGCCCGGGCCGTCATGCACAAAGCTGATCGACACCGTGGTCTCGCCGCGCGCCGCCGCCTTGATCGGGCCGGTGCCCGATCGGGTGTACTGGCTGATGTTCTTGTGCAGCGCCTTCATGTAGTCAAACGCCTTGTCCTCGCCCATCAACTGCACCAGCGTGGCCACCATGGTGTAGGCGGTGCCGCTGGACGCCGGGTTGGCCACCTGGATCTCGCCCTTGAAGGCCGGGTTGAGCAAATCGGCCCAGCTCCTGGGGATGGGCAGATGCTTCTTGGCGATCAACTCGGTGTTGTAGCCAAAGCCCAGCGGGCCGCTGTAGATGCCCACGGTCTTGTAGCCCGACTGCTGGGCTTGCTGTTGCGCCCAGCCATGCAAAGCGGTCAGCGCGGCGGATTTGTACGCCAGCGACAAACCGGCCTCGGCCGCCTGCAAATGCGGGTCACCGGTGCCGCCGAACCAGACATCGGTCTTGGGGTTGGCCCGCTCGGCCATCAACTGGGCCAGCGCCTCGCCCGAGCCCTTGAGCGACATATTGACCTTGATGCCACTGGTCTTGGCGAACACCGTCTGGATCATGTTGCACCACTCGGCCTGCACCGAGCAGATCACATTGAGCTGGCCGGCGTCCTGGGCCTGGGCATTGGCGGTGGCAAGCAAGGCCAACAAGGCTCCGATCAAGCGCGGACATGGGTTCATGGTGGGGTGTCCTGTACGGCCACAGGGGCGGCCGCTTGCGCGGCCATGCTAGCGGCGCTGGGGAGCCCGCATGTCGCCGCCGCCCCGGGACAAACCCGGTGGCCCCCCGGCGCTGGGCCAGAATCGACCGATGCCTGCTGCCACCCCACTGCGCCGGCGCGATCTGCTGGCCAGCGCGCTCGGCCTGCCGTTGGGCGCCCGGCTGGTGCAGGCCCAAGACCCGCCCGGTCGCGTATGGCGGGTCGGCCCCGGCCAGGCCCTCAGCCGCATCGCCGACGCGCTGCGCCAGGCGGGGGACGGCGACACGGTCGAGATCCTGTCCGGCACCTACCGGGGCGATGTGGCGGTGATCCATCAGCGGCGGCTGCGGATCGTCGGCATCGGCGCCCGCCCGCTGCTGCAGGCCGACGGCCAGCATGCCGAGGGCAAGGCGATCTGGGTGGTGCAGGGCGGCGACATCCAGATCGAGAACATCGCCTTCCAGGGCTGCCGGGTGCCGCATGGCAACGGCGCCGGCATCCGCTTCGAGAAAGGCCAGTTGCAACTGCTGCGCTGCGCCTTTGCCGACAACCAGATGGGCCTGCTCACCGGCAATGACGCGGTCAGCACGCTGGCGATAGACGACAGTGACTTCAGCGATGCGCCGGTCAATCCCGCCAGCCTGGCGCACCTGCTGTACGTCGGCCGCATTGGCCAGTTCAGCATCCGCAACAGCCGCTTTGAGCGTGGCCGCGCCGGGCATCTGATCAAGTCACGGGCGCGCAGCGCGGTCATCAGCGGCAACCTGCTGGACGACGGCCCGACCGGCGAGGCGTCCTACGAGATCGACCTGCCCAACGGCGGCCTGGCCTGGGTGGAGGGCAACACCGTGGTGCAGCGCGAGCGGACGCAAAACCCGGTGATGCTGAGCTACGGCGCCGAGGGCCAGCCCTGGGACCAGAACCGCCTGACGCTGCGCCACAACCGCTTTGTCAATCACCTGCCCGTCGGCGCCTGGTTTGTGCGGGTCTGGGCCGACCGGCTGCCGGCCGGCACCGAGGCGATCAGCCAGCACAACCACTACCTTGGCCCGGGCGAGCTGGCGCTGGGGCCCAACGGCAGCTCACAAGACGACCAGCGCGGCCCGGCCTGAAGCCTGATCAGGTCTGAACGGTGATGACCAGGGCCACCGAGAAACGGCCTGACCCGGCGAGGCGACGGACGAATTCCCGGTGGTCAGGGAAGGCAGCGGCAAATCAGACGACAAAGCGGATACCTGAACAAGCGGGCGGCCATGGGCATCGGGCAATTTGGGGGGAAGGCGGCAGGGCACGGTGATGCCGCAAGCCTGAGCATCAACTGTGTGATCACAAACGCATATGCGCATATGCCCAAACTGGGGTTACATTGCCGTCATGGCAAACAGCAACGCAGCCCGTTTATCAGTGATGGTCTCCAAGGAGACCGACCGCGCCTTGCGCGCTTTTCTGGGGGCGCAAGGCCAGCGCAAAGGCGATCTGTCGAACTTCATCGAGGAGGCTGTGCTCTGGCGCATGCTTGACAAGGATGTGCAGGCCGTGCGGGCCCGCAACGCCGACATCCCCGCCGAGGACTTGCAGGGCGCAATCGACGAGGCCCTGGCCGATGTACGGCGCCAGCGAGCGGCGCCGAAGCTGGCTGATCCGCCGTGAGGCTGGTGCTTGATACCAACATCCTTCTCAGCGGCTTGATGTCCAACGCGGGGCCGCCGGCCCTCTTGTATGCCCGGTGGCAGCGCGGTGCCTTCACGCTGATCAGTTGCGAGCCTCAACTCGAAGAACTCCGCGACGTCAGCCGGCGCGAACACATTCGGGCCCGCATCCAAACCACGGAAGTGGGGCGCATGGTCAACAGCATTCGCGCCTTGGCCGTGATGGTTGAGAAACTGCCCTTCGTGGACGCCTCGCCCGACCCCTATGACAACTACCTCTTGTCACTGGCCATGGCAGGCCAAGCCGATTTTTTGGTCACTGGCGACAAGCGCGATCTGCTCGGCCTCAGGCGCCATGCCGGCACCGCCATCGTGACTGCACGCCAGGCCATCGAGCGGCTCAGCGCCTGACTGAGAAGATTGACGCAAAAAAGAAACCAATGCATCATCGGTTAAGTAACTAAGTTACATCCGCACGGGCTTGGCACTGCTGCGGCACCACCGGCACCACCCCCCCCCAAACAATCCATCCCATGTCTTTCGACCTTGTCTTCTTCGGTGGCACCGGCGATCTCACCTGGCGCAAGCTGATGCCGGCGCTGTTCCAGGCCTTCCGCCACGGCAAACTGCCACCCGGCGGCCGGGTGCTGGCGGTGGCCCGCGATGAGCGCAGCGACGACGAGTACCGCGCCTTCATCCGCGAGCGTTTCGTCGAGGTCGACAGCGCCAAGCGGCCCAGCGACGACGAGTTCGCCCGCTTTGCCGAGATGCTGCACTACCGGCGCATGGATTTGTCCCAGCCCGAGCACTATGCCGGCCTGAAAACCTGGCTGGATGAGCGGCAAGCCGACACCGTGGTGCTCTACCTGGCCACCGCGCCTCACCTGTTCCCAGTGGTCTGCCGCCAGCTCGGCCAGGCCGGCCTGAACGGGCCGAATGTGCGCGTGGTGCTGGAAAAACCGCTGGGCCACGACCTGGCCAGTGCCCAAGAGATCAACCGCGCGGTGCGCGGCGCGTTCGCCGAGACCCAGGCCTTCCGCATCGACCACTACCTGGGCAAGCCGGCGGTGCAAAACCTGATGGCGCTGCGCTTTGGCAATGCGCTGTTTGAGCCGCTGTGGCGGCGCGAGAGCATCGCCAACATCCAGATCACGCTGGCCGAGGGCCTGGGCGTGGGCACCCGGGGTGACTACTACGACACCACCGGCGCGCTGCGCGACATGGTGCAAAACCATGCGCTGCAGTTGCTGACGATGATCGCGATGGAGCCGCCGTCCAGCAACGACGCCGACGCCATCCGCGACGAGAAATTGAAGGTGCTGCGCTCGCTCAGGCCCTTCACGGCGGACAACGTGGCGCGCGACGTGGTGCGCGGCCAGTACAAGGCCGGCACGGTGGACGGCCGTGCCGTGCCGGGCTAT
>JANLZT010000133.1:0-1832 GCA_031366465.1 Betaproteobacteria bacterium
CCGGTTTCGTGGTCGACCTCGTACTTGATCGGGTCGGCATTCATCGGGATCTCGATGATCACGTTGAACTCTTCGGGCGCCTTGGCGCCGGGCGTCACGTTGTGCAGGCTCATGGTGTTAGGGCTCGCTGGCGGAGGGTTGACCGAGGGGAACCCCGCATTCTACGAACAGCCCTTGCCCTGCCCTGACACCCCGGCCTGATTTTCGCCACCGCAGGAAAACACCGTTTCGACCACACCCCGCTGTCCCTTACAGTCGCCCCGCGACCTCCTGCCCCGGCGCTGGATGCGGCCTGCGGGCCCATCAAGACACGGAGGCGCTGCCAACACAAGGCCAGACCCGGGCCCCAGATCGCCGCCCAGCGGCAATCACCCCCACTTGCTGGGGACCAAGCAACCGGCGACGGCTCATCGTTTTTTAGCGAGGAAGGAGATACCTTGATATCGACCAATATGGCGCTCTACATTGCGCTGGCGTGCGGCCTTGCGGCTGTGCTTTACGGCTTTGTCCAGCGCAACTGGATCCTGAGCCAGGACGCAGGCAACGCCCGCATGCAAGAGATCGCGGGGGCCATCCAACAGGGTGCGGCCGCCTACCTGGCGCGCCAGTACAAGACCATCGCCATCGTCGGCGTGGTGCTGGCGATTGCCATCGGCGTCTTCCTCGACATGACCACCGCCGTCGGCTTTGTGCTGGGTGCGCTGCTGTCGGGCGCCTGCGGCTTCATCGGCATGAATGTCTCGGTCAAGGCCAATGTGCGCACCGCGCAGGCCGCCACCCAAGGCATCGGCCCGGCGCTGGATGTGGCCTTCAAGGGTGGCGCCATCACCGGCATGCTGGTGGTGGGCTTGGGGCTGCTGGGCGTGAGCATCTTCTTCATGTTCCTCACCGGCAACGGCAACCTGACGCCCGACAAGAGCCTGGCGTCGGTGCTCAAGCCGCTGCTGGGCTTTGCCTTCGGCTCGTCGCTGATCTCGATCTTTGCGCGGCTGGGCGGCGGCATCTTCACCAAGGGCGCCGATGTGGGCGCCGACCTGGTGGGCAAGGTCGAGGCCGGCATCCCCGAGGACGACCCGCGCAACCCGGCGGTGATTGCCGACAACGTGGGCGACAACGTGGGCGACTGCGCCGGCATGGCCGCCGACCTGTTCGAGACCTACGCCGTCACGCTGATCGCCACGATGGCGCTGGGTGCGCTGGTGGTGGGCTCGGCGCCGATGGCCGCGGTGATCTACCCGCTGCTGCTGGGCGGGGTGTCGATCATCGCGTCGATCATCGGCTGCGGCTTTGTCAAGGCCAGCCCCGGCATGAAGAACGTGATGCCGGCGCTCTACAAGGGCCTGGCCGTGGCGGGCGGGCTGTCGCTGATCGCATTCTTCTTCGTCACCAAGGCCGTGATGCCCGATGACGCACTGGGCGCCGGCACGCAACTGCGGCTGTGGGGCGCCTGCGCCGTCGGCCTGGTGCTGACCGCCGCGCTGGTCTGGATCACCGAGTACTACACCGGCACCCAGTACCCGCCGGTCAAGCACATTGCGCAGGCCAGCACCACTGGCCACGGCACCAACATCATCGCCGGCCTGGGGGTGTCGATGCGTTCCACCGCCTGGCCGGTGCTGGCGGTGTGCGCCGCCATCCTGGCGGCCTACTGGCTGGGCGGCCTGTACGGCATTGCCACCGCCGCCACCGCGATGCTGAGCATGGCCGGCATCGTGGTGGCCCTGGACGCCTACGGCCCGATCACCGACAACGCCGGCGGCATTGCCGAGATGGCCGAGCTGCCCAAGAGCGTGCGCGACGTGACCGACCCGCTGGACGCCGTGGGCAACACC
>JANLZT010000185.1:0-13127 GCA_031366465.1 Betaproteobacteria bacterium
CGGCGCACGATGTGGCGGTCGTCGAGCTGGGCATCGGTGACAGCCCAGCCATGCGCTGTAGCGGCTGTGCGGATGCTGCGGCGGATGTGGGCGATGCGGGCAATCACCGGGCTTTCCCAGGGCCGGCCACGCGCCACCAGGTGCGCGGCCCAGGGCTGGCGGTTGACCAACTCGCTGGCATGGCTGGCGGCCTCCAGCACCCGGTCGGCCAGGTCATCGACCAGGGCCACCAAAAAATGCCCGCTGCCCATGGCTGGGTCGCAAACCGTGAGTTCGAGGATTTGGGTGGCCGGGTCAATGGCGTCGCGCTGGCCGGCTTCTGGCTGGCCATCGATCTGCATCCATTGCGGCTCGCTGAGCGTGCTGCGCTTTTGCCAGCGCGTGATGGCCTCGTCAAAGCGCTGGATGCGCTCAGCCGCCAGCAGGCCTACCGACTCGCGCAGGATCAGCCGCACCAGGTCGTCATGGGTGTAGTAACTGCCCGAGACCTTGCGTGCAAAGCTGGCCGGGCGGGCAATCACGCGGTCGATCTCGGGTTGATCGTGGTAGCTCTCGGCGGCCTGCACCTCGTGCACCAGGCTGTATTCGAGCAAGCGCTCGTAGATGCTGCCCAGGTGCGAGACCGACAGGTCGCGGTAGTTGATCCAGCCGCGCAGCCCTGTGTCGGCATGACGCTCGGTGCGGCGCGACAGCGCGTCGATGATGGGCGCCATCACCGCATCGGGCACCCGGGTGCGCTCCAGCAGCGGTGAGCGGGCACGCTCGAACAGGCCACCGTTGTAGGCCGGCATGCCCACCGCATCGTCGCCCTCGTCGATCAGCAGGAACACGCCTTTGAGATCGCGCCAGATGTTGTCCAGCCGGGTGGAATACCCCTGGCCGGCATCGATGCCGTCACGCACCCGCTCACGCAGCGCGCGCACGCTGTAGGGGGCATAGCGGGGATCGCGTGCGGGCAACAGAAGGCGGTCTTCGGCGTAGAACAAAAACAGCAGCCGGTAGAGCAGGATCAGCGTGGATTCGCGCAGCTCAATCAGGTAGTCGGCGGTGTATTGCTGGCGGGTGTAGCTGCCATAGCCGGTGGGCTGTTTGCGCGATTGCAGATCGCCCTTGCCGAGCGCCGACGCCAACTGCGGAAACACCTCGTCAAACACCCGCTGGCCCAGGTCTTGCGACACTTTCTCTTCGTAGCGCCTGGCCTCATTGCGGGCGTAGGCGTGAAAGCTGCGGCCCTCGCTGTCCCAGCTTTGCGTCAAAAACGCGGCACGGCTGAAGAACAGGAAAAACAGCTTGAGCGCATGCGCCGGCTCGGGATCGTCAAAGGCGCGCTGGCTGCCCGGCACCGCCAGCGCGGCGGCCAGGTCGATCTCGAAGAATTCTTCGGCGCGGGAGCGGGCGTCCTGCCAGTACAAGCGCCACACGCCACCGTTGCTCAGGATGCCCCATTTGATGCGGCGGTCGGCCACCACGTCGACCCGGCTCAGGTAGCGCAGCATCTGCGACGACGGTGCGTCGGGGTCTTGCGGCTCGGCCGGGTCGCCCCGGTCCAACTGCCGCTGCCAGCGCTTGGACTCCAGGATCGCCAGGCCATGGCGGTAGCGGCGGTCATCCTTGGGCTCGGCCAGCGCCGCTGCCTTTGATGCGGCGTCGGCGAACAGCAGCCTGTCGGGCACGTCCTCGCGCCGCTTGCCCGACAGGTTGACCTGCGGCAAGGTGTCGTCGCCCCAGCCCAGCTCGGCCAGCACCGGCTCGATCAGCAATTGCTCGGTCTGCGCCTCATTGAGTGCCGACTCGGTGCTGAAGGGCAGGTACAAGGCGCGCAAGGCCGCCGTGAAGCGGTCCAGCGCGTCGTCAGCCAGCGCCAGCCAGGGTGGCGTGTCACGGATGCCGCGATGCAGGAAATCCTGGGTGAAAAGTTGGCCTTGCATCGCCGGGGCTCTAGGGGGTGCGGCAGTGTAGCGAGTGGGTTTGCCAGGCCCGGGCCGCCGGCAGGCCCGGCAACGGGCTTGCGCCAAGACCAGCCGGCCACCCGCCACCGCGCGCAGCCAGGCCAATAATCAAGCATGACTCGCTGGATCGGCCTAGCTGCTGACGAAGGCTGGCGCCAAGGTGGGCGGCAGCGGGCCGCTGTGTGCCCCAGTGCGTGGCCAAGCCGGGCGGCGGGCGGGTTGGTGTTGGCCCTGGCCAGCGGCTGCACCCCACCGCCCGACACCGGCTGGGCCGGTTATGCCGAGGGCGACTATGTGCGCATCGCCGCGCCAGTGGCCGGCGCACTGGTGGCGCTGCCGGTGCTGGCCGGCCAGCAGGTGGCGGCCGGTGCGGCGTTGTTCACGCTGGAAGCCGAGGCCGAGTCAGCGGCCCGCGACGAGGCCCAGGCCCGGCTGCAGGTCAGCCAGGCCCAGGCCCGCAATGCCGACAGCGGCCGGCGGCCCGAGGAGCTGGCCATCACCCGGGCCCAGTTGCTGCAGGCGCGGGCCCAGGCCGACCTGGCGCGCAGCGAGTTGGCGCGCCAGCAGTTGCTGCTGCAGCAGGGTTTTGTGTCGGCCGCCCGCATCGACGATGCGCGCGCCAGCGTGGCGCAGACCGGCGCCCGGGTGGCCGAGTTGCAGGCCGCGCTGCAGGCGGCCGAGCTGCCGGCCCGACCGGCCGAGCGCGACGCCGCCCGCGCCAGTGCCAGCGCCGCCAGCCAGGCCCTGGCGCAAAGCCAGTGGCGGCTGGCGCAGAAGGTGCAACACGCGCCGCAGGCCGGCCTGGTGGCCGACACCTACTTCCGGGTCGGCGAGTGGGTGCCGGCCGGGTCACCGGTGCTGGCGCTGCTGCCGGCCGGTGCGGTGAAGGCACGGTTTTTTGTCAGCCAGGCCGAGCTGGGCAGCCTGGCGCCGGGCCAGGCGGTGAGCATCCGCTGCGACGGCTGCGGCGCGCCACTGGCCGGGCGCATCAGCCGCATCGCCCCCCAGGCCGAGTACACGCCGCCGGTGCTTTACTCGAACGCCCAAAGGGCGCGGCTGGTGTTCATGGTCGAGGCCCGGCCCGAGCCGGCCGATGCGGCGCGGCTCAAGCCGGGCCAGCCGGTGGACGTGCGACGGGTGCCGCCGTGAGCGCTGACTCCGCGCCCCACGCCAGCCAGGCCCAGCTCGCCATCGATGTCCAAGGCCTGAGCAAGCACTACGGCGGCCGGGCGGTGGTGGACCAGGTTGATCTGCAGGTGCCGCGCGGCACGGTCTGCGGCTTTCTCGGGCCCAACGGCAGCGGCAAGACCACCACCATCCGGCTGCTCTGCGGCCTGCTCAAGCCCGATGCCGGCAGTGGCACTTGCCTGGGCCTGGACATCCTGCGTGAGGCCGCAGCCATCAAGCGCCAGGTGGGCTATATGACGCAGAAGTTCGGGCTGTATGAGGACTTGTCGATCCGCCAGAACCTCGACTTCGTGGCCCGCTTGTTCGAGCTGCCAAACCGCCGCAGCGAGGTGGACTCGGCACTCGCCCGGCTCGGCCTGGCCGCGCGCCAGCAGCAACTGGCCGGCACCTTGTCGGGCGGCTGGAAGCAGCGCCTGGCGCTGGCCGCCTGCCTGATCCACCGCCCGCGGCTGCTGCTGCTGGACGAGCCCACCGCTGGCGTCGACCCCAAGGCCCGGCGCGAGTTCTGGGACCAGATCCACCAACTGGCGGCCGACGGCATCACGGTGCTGGTGTCCACCCACTACATGGACGAGGCGGCGCGCTGCGACCAATTGGTCTACATCGCCTACGGCCGGGTGCTGGCGGTGGGCACGGCCGCACAAATCGTGGCCCAGGCCGGCGCCACCGACCTGGAAGACGCCTTCGTGCGTCTGGTGGGCCAGGCGCAGGACAACTTTGCCTGATCGCCCGCAATGCCCGGCACGCGATTCTCCTGGCGCCGGATGGCGGCGATCTTCATCAAGGAGTTCCAGCAGATGTTGCGTGACCGGCTGACTTTTGCGATGGCGGTGGGCGTGCCGGTGCTGCAACTGCTGCTGTTCGGCTATGCCATCAACACCGACCCCAAGGGCCTGCCGACGGTGCTGGTGGCCCAGGACGGCGGGCCGCTGGGCCGCAGCCTGGTGGCCGCGCTGGCCAACAGCGGCTACTTCCACATCGTGCAGCGCAGCGCCAGCGAGGCCGAGGGCGACGCGCTGATCGAGGCCGGCGTGGCCCAGTTCATGATCGTGGTGCCCAACGATTTCACGCCCCGGGTGCTGCGAGGAGAGCGCCCGGCGGTGCTGGTCTCGGTGGACGCCACCGACCCGGCAGCCGCCGGCAATGCCATCGCCGCGCTGGCGCAGATCAACCAGCAGGCGCTGCAACATGACCTGATCGGCCCGCTGGCGGCCCTTGCGCCGCGACTGCCGCCGTTTGAGCTGCGCATCCACCGCCGCTACAACCCCGAGGGCCTGTCAAGGGTCAACATCGTGCCCGGGCTGATCGGCACCATCCTGACGATGACCATGGTGATGCTGACCGGCCTGGCCATCACCCGCGAGCGCGAGCGCGGCACCATGGAAAACCTGCTGGCCACGCCGGTGCGGCCGGTGGAGGTGATGCTGGGCAAGATCCTGCCCTATGTGCTGATCGGCTATGTGCAACTGGGCGTGATCATGGCTGCCGCCGCGCTGCTGTTTGAGGTGCCGATGAACGGCAGCCTGGCCCTGCTGATGGCCATGATCGGCGTCTTCATGCTGGCCAACCTGGGCGTGGGTTTTTGCTTCAGCACGCTGGCGCGCAACCAACTGCAGGCGCTGCAGATGACGTTTTTCTTCTTCCTGCCGTCGATGCTGCTGTCGGGCTTCATGTTCCCGTTTCGCGGCATGCCGGGCTGGGCCCAGGTGATCGGCGAGGCGCTGCCACTCACCCACTTCTTGCGCATCGTGCGCGGCATCATGCTCAAGGGCAATGCGCTGGCCCAGGTGCTGCCCGAGCTGTGGCCGATGCTGGCCTTTCTGGCGCTGGTCTCGGTGCTGGCGCTGGCGCGCTACCGCCAGACCGTGGACTGAGAGACTGGGCCGCAAAGGCAGCCCGCCTCGGCCGATCCAGGCCGGCCGGCAGCGGTTCAAATGCAAGCTTCACGCCGTCTGTGCGACCGACACCCCAAGTCCGGCCGCCGCCGGCCCGTGCATTTGGCCTTGAGGAGTTGGCGCCATGCCCACCTGGTTGATCCTGCTGGACCGGCATTTCCCGATCCGCTACCTGACGCTGCTGGCCACCGGCGCCACGCTGCTGGCCGGCCTGCTGGCCTGGCTGGTCACCGGCCAGGGCCTGGCCTGGGCGGCGCTGGGCGCGGCCGGCCTGGTGCTGGGCCTGCGCGACCTGCGCCAGACCAAGCGCGCGGTGCTGCGCAACTATCCGGTGATCGGCCATCTGCGCTTCTTGTTCGAATGGATACGCCCCGAGATCCGCCAGTACCTGCTGGAGAGCGACCGCGAGGCAGTGCCGTTCTCGCGCCAGCAGCGCTCGCTGGTCTACCAGCGCAGCAAGGGCGATTCAGACAAACGGCCTTTTGGCACACATCTGGACGTGCACGAACCGGGCTATGAGTGGATCAACCACTCGCTGCAACCCAGCAGCCTGCCCAGCCATGACTTCCGCATCACCATCGGCGGCGAGCGCTGCACCCAGCCTTATTCAGCCAGCCTGTTCAATATCTCGGCGATGAGCTTTGGCGCGCTCAGCGCCAACGCCATCATGGCGCTCAACGGCGGCGCCAAGCGCGGCGGCTTTGCCCACGACACCGGCGAGGGCTCGATCAGCGTGCACCACCGCCAGCATGGCGGCGACCTGATCTGGGAGATCGGCTCGGGCTACTTCGGCTGCCGCAACGATGACGGCAGCTTTTGCGAGGCCAAGTTCCAGGCCAACGCGCGCGACCCGCAGGTCAAACTGATCGAGTTGAAACTGAGCCAGGGCGCCAAACCCGGCCATGGCGGCATGCTGCCCGGGCCCAAGGTGTCGGCCGAGATCGCTGCGGCGCGCGGCGTGCCGGTGGGGGTGGACTGCATCTCGCCGGCCTCGCACAGCGCCTTTGCCACGCCGCTGGAGCTGCTGCAGTTTCTGGACCGGCTGCGCGGCCTGTCGGGCGGCAAGCCGGTGGGCTTCAAGCTCTGCATCGGCCACCCCTGGGAGTGGTTTGCGCTGGCCAAGGCAATGGTCGAGAGCGACCTGCTGCCCGACTTCATCGTCGTCGATGGCGGCGAGGGCGGCACCGGCGCGGCGCCGCTGGAGTTCACCGACCATGTCGGCGCGCCGATGCAAGAAGGCCTGCGCCTGATCCACAACACCCTGGTGGGCCTGAACCTGCGCCAGCGCATCCGCATCGGCTGCGCCGGCAAGATCATCAGCGCCTTCGACATCAGCCGGGCGATGGCGCTGGGCGCTGACTGGTGCAACTCGGCGCGCGGCTTCATGTTCTCGCTGGGTTGCCTGCAAGCGCAGCACTGCCACACCGGCGCCTGCCCGACCGGCGTGGCCACCCAGGACCCGCTGCGCCAGCAGGCCCTGGTGGTGACCGACAAAATCGAGCGGGTGGCCAACTTCCATCGCCAGACGCTGGAGGCGCTGCAAGAGCTGGTGCAGGCCGCCGGGCTGCAACACCCCAATCAGATCAGCGCCGCGCACATCGTGCGGCGGGTGGCCGACGGCGAGGTTCGCCTGCTGGCCAATCTGTTGATCACGGTGCAGCCGGGTGCCTTGCTGGCCGCCCAGCGTGGCGAGGCCGAGTGGCCGCACCCGGTGTTCAGCCTCTACTGGCCGCTGGCCCGGGCCGACAGCTTTGCGCCGGCCGCCAACAGTGCTACGCCACCGGGCCGGCTGCCGGTGGCCGCCAAGCTGGCCCAGGCCGCGCCGGTGGTGTGAAGCTTGTCACGCCGCTGCCAAGGCGGCGGCAGCGGCGGGGCGGCGGCCCCCACGGAGCGGGGATGCGCGGCGCCAGGCCGCTTCGCAGAATGGCTCTCGACACCCTTCGGTTCGAGACCCATGACAACCCTGCTGTTGGCCGTGCACCCGCTGCAAGCGGGCCCCAACTGGGCCGACGAGCTGGCCGCCGTCCCGGGCTGGACGGTGCGCGGCCCCGCCCACAGCCTGGCCCAGGTGCGCCAGCAACTGGCCGGCGGCCCGCCCTCGCTGCTGGTGGCCGACCTGCGGCTGCAAGACGGCGACCTGCTGCACCTGATGCGCCTGCTGCAAGCCAGCCACCCGACCCTGCGGGTGCCGGTGCTGGTGCTGACGCCGCCCCAGGCCGACCCGCTGCTGCTGGACGTGCTGCAGGCCGGCGCCGACAGCTTCCACACCACCACGCCGCACCGGCCCGGCGCGCTGGCCGAGCAGGTGCGCGCCAGCCTGGCCGGCGGCGCCGAGATCGCACCCTGGATCGCGCGGCGCCTGCTGGACCACTTCCAGGCCAAGCTGCGCGGCCCGGCCCGCGAGATCGTCGAAGACCTGGTCAACCCCTTGAGCCTGACCCAGGATGAATGTGCGCTGCTGCGCCAGTTGTCGGCCGGCGCCCGGGTGAGCGAGCTGGCGCGCCGCGAAGGCGTGGTGCCGTGCGAGCTGACGTCCCGGCTGCGCGGCATCTGCCGCAAGATGCAATGGGCCTTGCGGGCCGGTGATCTGCGCCTGGCCTGAGGCGGCCTGATCGGCGAGCCATTCGGTGGACTTTGGTCTCGCCCCTCACCTGCAGGGCGGGCTGCATATCCGGGCCACTGCCGATGCGGCGCGCCCGTTGAGGTGGCAATCTGCGCAGCACGCGGGCCGGACGCGCTGGCGCGTTGCCGGTTCTTTGTTCACCCCTTGCAGGAGATGACATGGATTGCAGACGCTGGTTGGTATTCGGCGCGGTCGCGCTGCTGTCGTGTGCCGCTGCGGCGCAGGAGCTCACGCTCACCCGGCTGGACTGCGGCAGCGGCGCGAACGACCCGCGCCGCTTCACCGACACCTTCGCCTACACCGAGACGACCAAGCCGTTCACCTTCAGCTGCTACCTGATCCGCCACGGCACGGACGTGATGGTCTGGGACACGGGCTACCTGCCGGGCTCGGTGCCCAGCGCGACCAACAAGCCGCTGGTCGATCTGCTGCAGCAGATCAACGTCAACCCCGACGACGTCATGCACGTCGGCATCAGCCACTTCCACGCCGACCACACCGGGCAGCTGGGCGCACTGAAGAACGCCACGCTGCTGATCGGCAAGGGCGACTGGGACGGCGTCACGGCCAATCCGCCGATGCCGGGCGCCAACGCCAAGGGCTTTGCGGAGTGGATCGCCGAGAGACGCAAGGTCGAGCCGCTGACCGGCGACAAGGACGTCTACGGCGATGGCAGCGTGATGGTGCTGCGCGCGCCGGGGCACACGCCGGGCCACAGCATCCTGCTGGTGCGCCTGAAGGAGATCGGGCCGGTGCTGCTCAGTGGCGACGCCGTGCACTTCATCGAGAACTACACCGGCTTCGGCGTGCCGGGTTTCAACTTCGACCGGGCGCAGACCGTCGCCTCGGTGCAGCGCATGCACGAGATCCAGAAGAACCTGAAGGCCACGCTGATCATCCAGCACGACCCGCGCGACATCGACAAGCTGCCGGCCTTTCCGGCCGCGGCGCGTTGATGGCCTGACATGGCCCGACGCGCCGGCCGTCGTGGACGGGGCCCTGTTGCCGGTGAAGCCGCAGGCGCGTGACTACTTCGGCGTCTCATAGCCCGGGCGCACCCGCGCCTTGGTCGCCAGCCCGGAGGGATCGAACAGCACCACCAGTTCCGTGGCGCCACGGCTTGTCTTGTCGGCGCCGCGCCATCGATAAACCCACACCTCATAGCCACTGTCAAACGAGATGACGATGGCGGTTCCGAGTGCGGCGGCGATATCGGCCTTGCTACTCTTGCCAAGGACGACCCTGTTCATGGCGGTCTGCGGTGCTGGGGCCTCGCCGGTCGGCGTGCGGGCCGATCCGGGGCCGTCTGGCGAGGCGTCGAGCATGCCGGTGGCGACGCAGCCCGTCACACCCAGGCAGGCCGTGAAAGCGACCACACAGAGCGCGACGCGGGCAGCCGCGTTCGTCATGGGCGGTCGTCCATGTATTCGAACTTGACCAGCGTGTCATCTGGCCAGCTGTGGTCGCCCAGCGGAAGGAAGTAGGCGCGATCGACCAGCATCTCGCAATCGCAGTAGCGCAGGTCCTGCTTGAGGCCTGGGTCGTCGCTGGCCCTGGCGTACAGCCGGTCGATGGGCAGAACCTCTTGCCGGGCGCCGGCAACCAGCGTCACGCTGAATATCGGTCGCTCGGCAAAGTACAGGTACATCGCCTCCTTGCGATCGCAATAGCCTTTGCTGTCCGTGAAAAGGTCGGAGATCCTGCCGATCGGGCTGCTGTTGGAGACCAGGCCGGCTTCAAGGCCGACTTCGCATTCCAGGCGAAGGTCACCCAGCCGCCGCGTGTGGGGAGGCAGTCCTGGTGTACGGATCTCGGTGCGCCAGGTCATGCTGAGCCGCCTGCGATTCGTCGAGACGACGGCGTCCTCCTTCATCGCGTTGGCGTCTCGCTCCAGCACGAAGGTGTGATCGGGCGCAATGCGCACTGCATAGTCGAACGTGGACCCGATGACCTCAAGGACGATTCGGTCCATGTCGGTACCAGGCTGGCGCGGCAGCAACTTGAATCGCAGCGCTGCATCGGGTGCGATGGCGGCCCGCGCCCTCTCGAAGCCATCCAAGCCCTGGATCATCTTTCGATAGGACTTTTCGACGGCCTGCCTCGATGTCGCTGTGATGGTGATTTGCTGCAGCACTTGTCTGGGCTGCTCCTGCGCTCCCAACGCCGTGCAGGCCGCGACCAGTGCGATGGGCACCACCTGGCAAAGGCTGCGTGAATGAAAGCCGAGATCTGACATACCTATTGCAGAGACATGATGCTGGGAGCAGCATCATGCAACGAGGTATCGCTTGAGTCATTGGCGGAGTCAACAGGAGTCAAGGCATGTCCTATACCGCAACGATGAAGGCCCGACCGGCCGACCGTAGAGCGCGCAACTGGGCAGGCGGGCCGCCGCGCGGGGTGGGGCAAAGGCCGGGCATTCGGGGCGGTGCAGCTTGAAATTGCGCCAGCGATACGCCGAACCGTCCATTGAGCTGCGGCCCGCCAGCTAGCATCGGCCGCCCATCCAGGCCCTTTGGAGCCCGCCCATGAAAACCCAGGTTGCCATCGTCGGCGCCGGCCCGTCGGGCCTGCTGCTCGGCCAGTTGTTGGCCCGCTCTGGCATCGCCAATGTCGTGGTTGAGCAGCGCAGCGCCGACTATGTGCTGGGCCGCATCCGTGCCGGCGTGCTGGAGCAGACCACCGTCGACCTGCTGCAGACCGCCGGGGTGGCCGAGCGGGCGCACCGGGAGGGCCTGCCCCACGACGGCGTAGAGCTGTGCTTTGGCGGCCAACGCCACCGCATCGACCTGCTGGGCCTGACCGGCAAGCGGGTGATGGTCTACGGCCAGACCGAGGTGACGCGCGACCTGATGGCCGCCCGCAGCGCCGCTGGCCTGGCCACGGTCTACCAGGCCGACGAGGTGGCGGTGCAGGGTTTCGATGGCGCCACGCCGTCGGTCAGCTACTTGCAAGACGGCGTGCGCCACACGCTGCAGGCCGATTTCATCGCCGGCTGCGATGGCTTCCATGGCGTCTGCCGGGCCAGCCTGCCGGGCTCGGCGATCAGCTTGCACGAGCAGGTCTACCCCTTCGGCTGGCTGGGGGTGCTGGCCGATGTGCCGCCGGTCAGCCACGAGCTGATCTATGTGCACCACGAGCGCGGCTTTGCGCTGTGCAGCCAGCGCAGCAAGCTGCGCAGCCGCTATTACCTGCAATGCCCGCTGGACCACCGCGCCGAGCAATGGCGTGACGACGCCTTCTGGGCCGAACTGCGGCGCCGCCTGCCTGACGCCACCGCCGCCGCGCTGGTGACGGGTGCGTCGATCGAGAAAAGCATCGCCCCGCTGCGCAGCTTTGTGGCCGAGCCGCTGCGCTTTGGCACGCTGTTTTTGGTCGGCGACGCCGGCCACATCGTGCCGCCCACCGGCGCCAAGGGCCTGAACCTGGCCGCCAGCGACGTGGCCTACCTGTGGCAGGGCCTCTGCAGCCACTATGCCGGCAGCCCGACCGAGCTGGGCCACTACTCGCAGCGCGCACTGGCCCGCATCTGGAAGGCCGAGCGCTTTTCTTGGTGGCTGACCTCGCTGATGCACCAGTTTCCCGACACCGGCAGCTTTGGCCAGAAGATGCAGCAGGCCGAACTGGCCTATTTGTTCAGCTCGCAGGCGGCGATGACGGCGCTGGCCGAGAACTATGTGGGCCTGCCGCTGGATTGAGCGCCGCGGCGCGGCCTGCGGCGGGCGGAGCCAGCCGTGACCTATGCTGGGCAGGCCATGAGCGCGCCGGGCCGCTCCCAAGCGCGAGTCCCGGAGCGCTTTGCGCGAAGGATAGTCCAGTGAGCCTGCCCACCCAGCCCCTGCCCGCCCTGCTGCCACCCGACCACCCCGACCGCGCCGCGCTGGCCGCCGAGGTGCATGCCCGCCCGCCCGAGCCGCTGCGCGCTCCCAGCCGCGCCAGCTATGTGGCGGTGCGCATCGACGCCCCCGCCCGCGCCGCCGAGCTGGGCCACATCGCCACGCTGTGCGGCCACTTCGGCCTGGCACCACCGGCGGCAGCTTGCACCCACTGGGCCACCACGCTGGGCGGGCTGCGCTTCAAATGGGAGCGACATGGCGAGTTCTCCAGCTACACCTTCCTGGCCGGGGGCCTGGCCGCGCAGCCCGGCAGCCCGGCCCCCGCCACGCTGCTGCCGACGGGCTGGCTGGCCCAGGTGCCCGGCCAGACGGTGTTTGCCTGCCACGCCGAATTTGCCAGCCCGGCCCAAGCCGGCCTGGAGATCGCCGCGCCCGCAGCGCTCGGGCTGGCCCGCCACTTCGGCCCGCAGGTGGTGGTGGGCGCCGAGATCGGCGACGGTGCCGGTGCCGCCTTCACCGATTTCATGATCGATTCCGACGGTTTTGCCCGCTTCTTGCTGCTGGACGTGGCGCTCACCGACCGCCAGGCCGGGCGCATGCTGCAGCGCCTGTTCGAGATCGAGGCCTACCGCATGATGGCCCTGCTGGCCCTGCCGCTGGCCCGCAGCCTGTGGCCCCGGCTGTTGCAGATCGAGGCCGCGCTGGCCGACCTGACGGCCCACATCGCCGCGCCGGCAGCGGCCATTGCCCCGGCTGGCAGCAAGGCCGCCAACCCCGGCAGCGCCGACGAGGCCCTGCTGCAGCAGCTCACCGCGCTGGCCGCCGAGGTGGAGAACGCGCTGGCCGCCAGCCAGGCCCGCTTTGGCGCCAGCCGGGCTTACCACGCCCTGGTCAACACCCGCATAGCCGAGCTGCGCGAGCGCCGCATCCTGGGCCTGCAGACCATTGCCGAGTTCATGGCCCGGCGCCTGAGCCCGGCAATGGCCACCTGCGTGACGGTGCAACAGCGCCTGCATGACTTGTCCGAGCGGGTGGCCCAGGCCAGCAACCTGCTGTCGACCCGGGTGGACATCACCCGCCAGCGCCAGAACCAGGCCTTGCTGGCGGCCACCGCACGCCGCGCCAAGCTGCAATTGCGGCTGCAGCAGACGGTGGAGAGCCTGTCGGTGGCGGCCATCGCCTACTACCTGGCCGGCCTGGTGGGCTACGGTGCCAAGGCGCTCAAAGCCGCCGGCCTGGCGGTCTCGCCCGATCTTGTCACCGGCCTGGCGGTGCCGCTGCTGGCACTGCTGGCCTGGTGGACGCTGCACCGGGTGCACCGGCGCATCGCCCAGGATGAAGGCCGCGACAGCGAGCCCGGCTGAGATCTCGACCGCACCGATTTCGCCGATTGACTCGACCAAAGGCGGGTGCGCCCGACTGGCGGGCTGCGCACAATCGGCTGCCAAACCGCCCCCACCCACCGATCACCCTGGGACGCCCCCTGATGTCGAGAACAAAACCCCTGATCCTGCTGGCCCTGGCCGGGCTGTCCAGCGCCAGCCATGCCGACAACTGCGAAGCCATCGCCAGCCAGATCGAAGCCCGGATGCGGGCCGGTGGCCTGCTGGCGCCGCAGGTGATTGCGCTGGACAAG
>JANLZT010000201.1:0-2064 GCA_031366465.1 Betaproteobacteria bacterium
CTGGCCAAGCAGGGCATCGTCGGCATCCGCACCGTGGGGCCCGAGGGCGTGCTCACCGTCTACAACATGGACGACCCGGTGGTGGGCGGCTACACGCCCGACAAGGTGGCGCTGCGCCGGGCCATCAACCTGGCGGTGGACATCCCGCGCGAGATCACGCTGGGCCGGCGCGGCCAGGCCATCCCCGCGCAGTCACCGTCGGTGCCGCACACCACCGGCTACGACCCGGCCTACCGCAGCGAGATGGGGGAGTTCAGCCCGGCCAAGGCCCGCGCCCTGCTGGACATGTATGGCTATGTGGACCGCGACGGCGATGGCTGGCGTGATCTGCCCGACGGCAAGCCGCTGCTGCTGGTCAAGAACACCCAGCCCGATGCCAGCACGCGACAACTCGACGAGCTGTGGCAGAAGAACATGAACGCGGTCGGGCTGAAGATCGAGTTCAAGTTTGCCAAGTGGCCCGAGAACCTCAAAGCCAGCCAGGCCGGCAAGCTGATGATCTGGGGCGTGGCCTCGTCGGCCTCACAACTGGATGGCCAGAGCGCGCTGCAACGCCTGTATGGGCCGTCCACCGGCGGCGCCAATCTGGCGCGCTTCAAGTCGGCTGAGTTTGATGCGCTGTACGACCGCATGTCGGCCCTGCCCAATGGGCCCGAGCGCGACGGTTTGTTCCTGCAGGCCAAGCGCATCGCGGTGGCCTATGCGCCCTACAAGCAGCATGTGCACCGCATCTACACCGACATGGCCCACCCCTGGTTGGTGGGCTACCGGCGGCCGCTGTTCTGGAACCGCTGGTGGCACATGGTGGATATCGACGTCAGCAAGCGGCCGGCCGAGTAAGTGCCATCAATTTGGACGGCGGCGCCTACAAGGCGTGAAAGAACCGTCGCGAGCGGGTCAAGGTCGGGTCGAGGACCGCAGCCGTACACCCGTACGGCGAGAACCGCAGGCCCGAGATTGACCCGCGCAGCAGGTTATTTCATGCCTTGTCACTTCTTTTTCTTGCCCCGCTCGGGCACCACGGTGACCACGGTGGGTGTCACCGCGCCGGGTGACAGTGGCTTGTTGGTGCCGGCGTCTTTTTTGGGTTTCTTGGTTTCCTTGCTGCTGCGCTGTTGGGCCTTGGCCATGGAGTCCTCCGGTCTGGTGTTGGGGTGCGTGCCACGCCGATATGGCGCGGGGGGCTGATGCTTGCGGGCGCCGCGTGGCTTGTCAAGGCCCGGCGCCGCGCTGCGCGGTCAGCCGCTCAGCGCTTGCTGCGGGCCAAGTCAATCGCGGCGCGGGCCTGCAGCTCGCTGTCGAGCGAGGCCTGCAAAGGAGCACGGCACAGGCCGGCCTGGGCATAGCGCTGGTTCTCGTAGACCAGCGCTGCCGACGGGAAGGTGTCGAGCAGTGTGGCCAGGGCCGGCTCGCGCGCCAGGGCGTCCAGCAAAGCGCCCAGATGCAGCACCAGCTTGCGGTATTGCGCAGCGCCAATCACTTGCGTGCTGGCATCCACCCGCTGCAGCAACTCGGCCAGCGTGATGGCGGTCTTGAGCGTGGCGGCCGGCGTTGGCGATGTCGGCGGGCCGGCAGATTGCAGTGAAGGCGGGTGGGTTTGCATGGTGATACTCCCTGGGCCTGCAGACTGCAGGACCGACCCCCACCACATGGTGACAGTGGTGCAGCTTGCAAGGCCGTCCCCCGCAGGCCGGGCAAGCTGCCGGCCGGGGCGATCCGCCGGAATCCCGCGCACCGCCCCGCACCGCCCCAAACCCCGCACCCCGCTGACCGAGGCCCGCCGATGAACATCCCAGCCCTGCAAGCCACGCTACGCCAATTTGCCGTTGACCGCGATTGGCAGCCCTTGCACACGCCCAAGAACCTGGCGACGGCGCTGATGGTGGAGGCCTCCAAGCTGGCCGAGATCTTCCAGTGGCTGACGCCCGAGCAATCCTGGCGCGCGCACCAGGACGCCGCGCTCAAGCCGCGCATTGCCGACGAGCTGGCCGACGTGCTGCTCTACCTGCTGCAGTTGGCCGACCACACCCAGTGCGACCTGCAGCGCGCGGTGGCCGACAAGCT
>JANLZT010000237.1:0-1995 GCA_031366465.1 Betaproteobacteria bacterium
GCCCGGCCCGTCGGCCTTGCCGGCCGAGCCTGCTTGGTCGTCGTGATGGCACTCTTGGCGATCAATACCGCGACGCCCGCCCAGGCTGCAGTAGCCGCCGAGCCCAAGGCCAAGCCGGGTAAATTGGCCAAGACTAGCCAACCCGCGAGCCCACCCGCAAGCCTGACCGCCAAACCCACCAGCCCGCACCAGCGCTTGGGCAGCCGGGCCAAAGGCCTGGCCCTGGCCACCGTCACCAGCGAAGCCGTCCGCCCACCCATTAGCGAAACCCTCAACGCCAGCCAGCTTGACGTCGCCACCCGGGTGCTCACCGGCCAGGCCGACTGCGAGTTCCAGCAGACCGTGCAGGTGCAGCCGCTGCCGGGCAGGCCGGGCCTGTTCAGCGTGGCGCACCTGGGCCGCCGCTTTGTGATGCTGCCGCGCCAGACCCAGACCGGCGCGGTGCGCCTGGAGGACCCGGCGGCCGGCGTGGTGTGGCTGCAGATCCCCGCCAAGTCGATGTTGATGAATGCCCGCATCGGCCAGCGCATGGTCGATGCCTGCCTGCATGCCGAGCAGCGGCTGGCGGCGCTGGCCAGCGTGGACGCCAGCCAGGGCTTGGGGATCGTGGTCAGCGCCGCGCTTGAGGCAGGCCCGGCAGTGGCGGCAGCACCGGTTGCCGAGCCGGCGACGCCGGTCCCAGCCCCAGCCGCCGAGCCGCCCAGCGACACCCCGGCGCAAGCCGTGGCGGCCACAGCCGACGCCGAGATCCCCGAGGACGCCGGCCACTGAGTGCTGGGCCAGCCGGCTGACCGGCCAGCCCGCGTCAAAGCCCAAAACTGGCCCTCAAGTCAAGCGCTGTTCTGCCGATACCCCAGGAGATCCGGGTTACTACGGATCTTCCTGGCTGCCCGGCTCGATTTGATTTATGCTGCACTGCAGCATGAGCCTGCGGCAGCCGCCACGCGACTGCGTCCAACCCCTGACCAAAGAAGCCCCCATGATCTCCGTCATTCTTGCCCTCGTCCCGCTCACTTTCGCCACCGGCTCGCTGGTGTGGTTGATGACCACTGGCGCACAGGCCCAGGCCCGCTCCGACGCCTGGGCCGCCGCCTGGGTGCGCGACAACGCTTGAACCGCACCTGAACCGCAGCCGCACGGTGGCCTCGATGCTGCTGTGCTCGACCGACAGCCCGCCCATCCGGCGGGTTTTTTTCCGTCCTCCGCGCGCCAGCCGCTGCGCCACAATCCCGCTGATCGGCCTGCCCGGCCTGCCAGCGGCTGCAAAACCGCTTGGCAAGTCTTCTATAAGACCTAAAATATCGGGCAAACCCTGATCTGCCGAACACACCCCCACCGGAGCCCCGAGATGCTGCAAGCCTATCGCCAACATGCCGCCGAACGTGCCGCCCTCGGCATCCCGCCGCTGCCGCTGTCTGCCGCGCAGACGGCCGACCTGATCGAGCTGATCAAGGCCTCGCCCACGCAGGATGCGGCCGGCGAAGGCGCCTTTCTGCTGAGCCTGCTGACCCACCGCGTGCCACCGGGTGTGGACGACGCGGCCAAGGTCAAGGCCAGCTTCCTGGCGGCGATAGCGCATGGCGATCTGACGGTGGGCCTGATCCCCAAGGCCAAGGCCACCGAGCTGCTGGGCACCATGGTGGGCGGCTACAACGTGCACCCGCTGATCGAGTTGCTGGACGACGCCGAGGTGGCCGGCGTGGCTGCCGCAGCGCTGAAGAAGACGCTGCTGATGTTCGACTTCTTCAACGACGTGGCCGAGAAGGCCCGCGCCGGCAATAAGCACGCGCAAGCGGTGATGCAAAGCTGGGCTGACGCCGAGTGGTTCACCAGCCGCCCCGAGGTGCCCAAGACCATCACCGTCACCGTCTTCAAGGTGCCGGGCGAGACCAACACCGATGATCTGAGCCCGGCGCCCGACGCCTGGAGCCGCCCCGACATACCGCTGCACTATCTGGCGATGCTCAAGAACACCCGCGACGGCGCCGCCTTCAC
>JANLZT010000250.1:0-2008 GCA_031366465.1 Betaproteobacteria bacterium
CAGCCCTGCCGCAGCAAGGCTTGCAACGGGCTTCGCCCGGCCCCGTCAGCGAGCGCAATGGCGTGCCGCTGTTGCCAAGCCGCCCGGGCGCCATGCCCATCACACTGCTCCCGCCAATGCGGGCCTTCTTGCCTTTGACGACCAACAGCGGCCAGATGCCGCACCTGCGGCATGCCTCGCCAGGGCTCAAGTTGGCCACCTTTAGACGCCGGCCAAAAACCGCTCAGCCTCGCCCGTCATGCCCATCGAGATCGCGTCCCAGGACCTGCCGTGGAAATCTTTGGGCAAGCGCGCCTCGACCGCCGCCAACGCGGGCCCGACCTGCAGGGCCAAGCCCACCATGGCCGCCCAGACCACCGGCCCGCCGTTCTTCATGGCCAGCTGGTGCCAATGCCGGGTGTGAATGGTGTCGAAGCGGTAGGGGACGTTCTTGGAACGCATCGCCATCGCCAGCCCCGCCTGCCGGCGGCTGAACTGGTTCGGGCCTTTGCCGAAGTAGGGCCACATTGACAGGATGTCGTACAGCGGCGTCATGACATAGGTGTCGCCCGGCTGCAGAAAGATCGAGTAATTCTTGGCGTGGCCATCGGTGGCGGCCATCAACCAGAAGACCAGTTGCGTGAGCTGAAACGCCAGCGTGTCTTGCTGCGGGTCTGCGCTGCCGGTGAGCAACTGCAGGCACTTTGCCATCCCGGGCCCGCCATCGTGTTCGTACTTCTGCTTCGGCGAGAACCCCAGCGCCTGGCAAAAGTCTTCCTGCGGCAACCGTGCGATCCAGGCGCCGTTGTCCATCCACGCGCGGTCGAAACGCTCGACGACCAGGACGGTCTGGTCGCCAAAGGTCGCCATCGTCGTGGGTGCGACGGGCAGGCCGAGTTCGGACACGATCTGGGCACAGACCCATTCGTTGTGGACCGAATCTGCGAGGTCGACACGCCGAGAACCGCCCACTACCCCGAGGGGCAGCTTGAAAATATGCGTCGTCGGCGTCGCGCCGTGCGGCCGGCACCAGCGCCCGCCAGCCTGGGTGAACGCAGTCTTCTCTTGTGCACCGGCGATCGAGATGCGGAACAGATCGTCGTCGGGCTGGCGTGGCAAGCCCGGCCCCACGTCGGCGGGAACAGCCCGCAATATGGCGGCAATCTGCGCCTCATTGAGCGGCTCGCCAGCGACGCGGTTCCAAGCTTCCGGAGTCGTCGTCTCGGGCAGCAACTGAACCGCACCAACGCAATCGCGGCCGATGGCCTCCAGCAGCGAAAACGCATCGGCGCTCTTTGTCTTGAAGCGCCGCCTCAGGCGCTCCCGAATCCTGTCGTTGTCCGGCAGCAGGTTGTCGAAGTAGTTGGCAACCGCGTCGCCGCGGATCTCGCGCGAGGCGGTGATGGGCAGCGACTGCGACAGCGATCTGACCTTGGGCGACTTGAGCCAGGACGCGTCATAGACGAAGGCGTGCGTGGCACGGTCAACGGTCCAGGTGCCCACCAATTCGCCGTTCATCCAGGCATTGAGTGGCGTCGTCACCAGGTGCCCTTCTTCGGACGAATCACGATGCTGGACACCAGGGGCGGCTTGGGTGCCCGCTTCGCCACTGATCTCGGCACAGGCTGCGTCGCCTTCGGCCCCTCATCAGGCACCACCCGGCTTGCCGCACCTGCGCCATCGGCACTGTGCAGATGCAAGGTGCCGCCAAGTGCCGCCAGCACTTTGGTGAGCTGGTCAAGGCTGACAAGCCCCGGGTTCGCCTCGATCTCGGCAATGCGGGCCTGCCTGACGCCAACCAATGCACCCAGCTGGGCCTGGGTCAGTGCGCGGCGCTTGCGCAAGGCGCGAAGATGCTGCTTCAACTG
The DNA here is from genome assembly GCA_031366465.1 of Betaproteobacteria bacterium. GTDB lineage: Bacteria > Pseudomonadota > Gammaproteobacteria > Burkholderiales > Burkholderiaceae_C > Pseudaquabacterium. The sequence continues at coordinate 1,848 of JANLZT010000250.1, forward strand.
GTCGGGGATGCGAAGCGGGAAGCTCATGGGAAGCCACTGCGGAGAAATCACACTTTACTGGCTTTGGCCAGTTTATGCAAATTACTGGATAAATGTAGTTTTCTGCATCCAGTGCCCAGCCCTGCGAGGCGGCCGGCTGAACCGCAGCCGCCAATCATGGA
>JANLZT010000287.1:0-1720 GCA_031366465.1 Betaproteobacteria bacterium
CGGTGGTGTGGATAGGCTACGACAACCCGCGCAAGCTGGGCGACAAGGAGACCGGCGGTGGCCTGGCACTGCCGGTGTGGATCGAATTCATGGCGCATGCGCTGCGCAAGCTGCCCGAGCAGGTGGCGATGCCGCCGGCAGGTGTGGTGCAGCGCGGCAGCGATTGGGTGTTCGAGGAGTTCGCCTCGGGTGGCGGCATCAGCAGCGTGGGCCTGGATGACAAGCTGCCCGAAGCGCCCAGCCCCGATGAGCGCAAGAGCATCCTGGATCTGTTCCGCTGATCCAGCCCGGGCTTGAGGCCGCCGTCAGGGCGCGACGAAGACCAAGCCCTGCCCCGCCTGCGCGCTGGCATGTTGCGACAAGGCCGCAAAAAATTCACTGCCATCGCGGCTGTCCAGCCAGCGCCCGGCGACATGGCGATAGTGGTGGCCGCCGGCACGCGCCGCCAGCCACAGCTCGTGCAAGGGCGGCTGGGTGTTGATGATGATCTTGCTGCCACCTGGCAGGCTCAGCTCCAGCAGCCCCCCGGTGCGCTGGCTGTCGATGTCGATCACATCGTCCTCCAGCCAATGGTCCACGGTGGCCTCGATCTGGGCCAGCACCGCGTGCGCCAGGCGGTTGAACTCAGCGTCAGTCAGGGCCGTGGCCGCAGGGGTGGTGGAGTTCATGGTCGATAGAATCCCGCAGATGATGTTCGCAGCCAGTGTAGCCAGCCGCCCGCGCCGGCGTCGGCGTTGTATTCGATGGCTGGGCGGGGTGGGGCTGATGGTGATACTGTGCGCCTGTGGCCAAAAAGGCCCGCTGGTGCTGCCCTCCACGGTGATGCCGCTGTCGAACACGCCCGCTGCAGCAAGCGCTGCGCCAGCCCCCAACGCCGCTTCGGCCGCACTGCCCCGATGAGCCTGCCAGGATCGCCCTTTCTCACCCGCCAAGGTGCTTCGCTGCTGCTGGACGGTGTGGCCCTGTCGGCGCTGGCAACCCGCTACGGCACACCGCTCTACGTCTACTCGCGCGGCTCGATGGTGGCCGCCGCAGCCGCCTACCAGCGGGCCTTGGCGGGCCGGCCCCACCTGCTGTGTTACGCGATGAAGGCCAACGCCAGCCTGGCGGTGCTCAAGACCTTTGCCGACCTGGGCCTGGGTTTTGACATCGTCTCGGGCGGCGAGCTGGCCCGCGTGTTGGCCATCGGCGCTGATCCGGCCAAGGTGGTGTTCTCGGGTGTCGGCAAGACACGCGGCGAGATGGCCGCAGCGCTGCAGGCTGGCGTGCGCTGCTTCAACGTCGAGAGTGAGGACGAGTTGGAGGCGCTGTCAGACGTCGCTAGCGGCCTGGGCCGCGCGGCGGCGGTGAGCCTGCGGGTCAACCCAGATGTCGATGCCAAAACCCATCCCTACATCTCCACCGGCCTGAAAGGCAACAAGTTTGGCGTGGCCCATGCCAGCGCGCGCCGCGTCTACCAGCGCGCTGCCGGCCTGCCAGGCTTGAAGGTGGTGGGCATCGATTGCCACATCGGTTCGCAGATCACCGAGATATCGCCCTACCTGGACGCCCTCGACCGGCTGCTCGACCTGATCGAGCAAGTAGAGGCCGACGGCATCGCCATCCACCACCTCGACTTGGGCGGCGGCCTGGGCATCACCTACACCGATGAAACCCCGCCGGCTGCCGACCTGCTGGTGGCCCAGTTGCTGGCCCGCATCGACGCCCGTGGCCACGGCCA
>JANLZT010000701.1:0-1920 GCA_031366465.1 Betaproteobacteria bacterium
AGCGGGAAATCGGCGGTGGCCTCATAGGCCAGCAGGCGCGCCAGCTCATGGGTGAGCTCGCGGAATTTCTTGGTGGAAATCTGGTCCTCGCGCAGCAGGCCGATCTTGTGGCGCACCAGGGGGTGGGACAGGGCAATCACGGGCATGGCGGTCACCTGCGCAAGCGGGGGTGCGGCGAGTGTAGCCAGCCGTCGCCGGGCCCCTGCCTTGCCCGATCAGCGCCCAGATCAGCGCCGCTGGCGCATCGCCTCGAACAGGCAGACGCCTGCGGCCACCGAGACGTTCAGGCTCTCCACCGCGCCAGCCATCGGGATGCGCACCAGCACATCGCAGGTTTTGCGAGTGAGCGCGCGCAGGCCCGGCCCTTCGGCCCCCAGCACCAGCGCCAGCGGGCCGCGCAGGTCGAGGTCATAGATGGTCTGCTCGGCGTCCTCGGTGGTGCCCACCACGGTGATGTCGCGCTCCTTGAGCTCACCCAGGCAACGCGCCAGGTTGGTCACCATCAGGTAGGGCACGGTCTCGGCCGCGCCGCTGGCGACCTTGGCCACGGTGGCGTTGAGGCCCACCGCATGGTCCTTGGGGGCCACCACCGCATGCGCGCCTGCGCCGTCAGCCACCCGCAGGCAGGCGCCCAGGTTGTGCGGGTCGGTCACGCCATCGAGCACCAGCAGCAGCGCCGGGCCGACCACCGCGTCCAGCACATCGTCGAGCGAATGCACCTGCGCCAGCGCGGTGACACGCGCCACCACGCCCTGGTGGCGCGGGCTGCCGGCCAGGCGGATCAGGTGGTTGTCGTCGCTGTCGACCAGCTTGGCGCCGGCCTCCTTGGCGCGCTCGACAAACTGGCGCATGCGGGCGTCGCGGCGGCTGGCGTCCACATGGATTTCGGTGATCGATGCCGGGGCGGTCTTCAGCCGCACGGTCACGGCATGGAAGCCGAACAGGACTTTGGTGCTCATCGGCGCATGGTAGCTTGCAGGGTTTGCTCAGCCCGCCCCGCGCCAGGCACCCAAAGCCATCAGGCCACCGATCAACAAGGGCTGGTGCAGCATGTAGACGGTCAGGGGCCAGCGGCCCAGCGTGCACAGCGGCGCCAGCGCCCGGGGCAGCGGCCCAGCCAGCCAGCCGGGCCGCTGCACCAGCATCCATTGGCCCAGCGCCAGGCCCCACAGCATCACCCCCAGCCAGGGCAGCAGCGGCACAAAATCCTCGGTGGCGGGCTTGTGGGTGACCAGGCCCACCCAGTTGGTCCAGCGGCTGTCGAATACCGGATGCGCCAGCCACTGCGGCAACAGCAGCAGCAGCGCGCCCAGGGGCAGAAGCCAGCGGCCGGCGCCTGCCAGGGCACGCGCCAGCAGCAACATCACTGCCATGCCGTGCAGCACGCCAAAGCTGATCCAGCTGCCGGGGAACATCAGCGCCGACCCGGCCGAGACCGCCAGCGCACAGGCCGCCACCTGGGCCCAGCGGCGCCAGAAGCGCGGCCAGCCCTGCCCGGCCTGCAGCGCCAGCGCCTGGCCCAGGCCGGCGCACAGCAGGAACAGGCTGACGATCAGGCTGCGCTGGGTGGTCCAGAGCGGGTCGCGGTGAAAGTTCATGGGCGGCGTGATCCAGCCCAGGTGGTTCAAGTCGAAACCGAAGTGGAAGCCGATCATCCAGACGATGGCCAGGCCGCGCAGCGCGTCCAGCCGGTCGAAACGGTGCTCATTCATCGTGACCATCGGTCATGCCAGCTTCTCGTAGACATCGGCAAAGTGCTGGCCGTCCCAGGCATACAGCAGGTGGGCGGCATGCAGGCAGTTGCGCGCGCCCAAGGGGTTGAACAGGCCGACGTTGTGGCCGCCCGGCTGGCGCACGCTGCGGTAGGCCACGCCCGCCGACCCAGCGGCCCGCAGCCGGCCGCCCAGGGCCTGGGCAGCG